>JBMHCH010000145.1:0-4183 GCA_049890015.1 Puniceispirillaceae bacterium (SeqCode) | reverse complement strand
GACCGATCGGCGAGGGATCGGGGTCCTCGGAAAACGGCCGCAGCGCTGTGACGCGGCCGTCACTGACCTCTACCTCATAGGTGCCCCAGTGCGTATTTGTCAGCGGCATCGTCGCGTGACTTTCCCCGATTATCAATACGTCATGTGGCCAGTTTCCAGCGGCAAAGGCAACCAGTCATTTATCGGCGGGATCGGGGCGGCCGTCCGCGGAATTGTGACAGAATGCCACATGTGACTGTCGCTGGCCGGGGCGCATCATCATGAGCATTCGAGTGGGTGCCATCCACCGAAGTTAGCGAAATGTCACGGGTGGTTTGTTTGCGCAGGCCCCCGTGATATTTTCGTTTGGCCTGTGATCATCGTCGCGGGTCCGTGCCACATGTTTCCGAAGAGCCGTCACTGGTGTTCACCGAACTTGGTCATTTCGCCCTGATCCTGGCGTTCGTCATGTCCGCCTTCATCGCAGTGCTGCCGTTCTTCGGCCTGCGGCGCGGCGTGCCGGCGCTGGTCGCGCTCGCCGCGCCGGCGACACTGGTGATGGCGGGTGCCGTCTGCCTGTCCTTTGCCGCTCTTGTGACGGCCTTTGTGAGCTCCGATTTCTCCGTGGCGCTTGTCGCCAGCCATTCGCATTCGACCAAGCCGCTCATCTACAAGATCTCCGGCACCTGGGGAAACCACGAAGGATCGCTGCTGCTGTGGATCGTCATCCTGGCGATCTTCGGGGGCGCGCTTGCCGCCGGCGGACGCGGCATGGATGCCGGACTCAAGACCCGGACGCTTGCGGTACAGGCGATGGTCACATGCGGGTTTCTCGCATTCTGCCTGTTCACGTCAAACCCGTTCGAAAGGCTTGATGTCGCGCCCCTCGACGGACGCGGGCTCAACCCGATCCTTCAGGACCCGGGCCTCGCGCTTCACCCGCCGATGCTCTATCTCGGTTATGTCGGGCTGTCGATGGCTTTCTCCTTTGCCGTGGCGGGCCTCATCGAAGGCCGGATAAACCGCGACTGGGCACGCCATGTCCGCCCCTGGGTGTCGGCAGCCTGGTGCGCGCTGACGGCGGGCATCGCGCTGGGAAGCTGGTGGGCCTATTACGAGCTTGGCTGGGGCGGCTGGTGGTTCTGGGATCCTGTGGAGAACGCGTCGCTGATGCCATGGCTTGCAGCGACGGCCCTGCTTCATTCGACCATCGTCGTCGAACAGCGCGGCACCCTGAAGAGCTGGACAGTGCTTCTGGCCATCCTCGCCTTCTCGCTGTCGCTTGTCGGCACCTTCATCGTGCGCTCCGGCCTGCTGACCTCGGTTCACAGCTTTGCCAGCGACCCGGCGCGCGGGGTCTTCATCCTGTTCATCCTTCTGGCTGCCGTCGGCGTGCCGCTGGTGCTGTTCGCGCTTCGCGGGCCGCAGCTGGCAAGCCGGCAGGATTTCGCCCTTCTCAGCCGGGAAAGCGGCCTGATCCTGAACAACTTCCTGCTGACCTCGGCCACTGTCGTGGTGCTTGTCGGCACGTTCTACCCGCTGGCTCTGGAAATGGTCACCGGCGCGCGCATAACGGTCGGCCCACCCTATTTCGACGCCACCTTCAACCCGATCATGGCGGTGCTTGTCGCGGCGATGGTTTTCGGGCCGGTGATGGCCTGGCGGCGCGGCATGCTGCCGGCGCGCCGGACCGTCGCGACTGGCGCCGCGGCCGGCGCGATCATCCTGATTGTCGGCGGTATCATCCTGTCCACGGATATCGGGGCTGGCGGCCTGGCCGGGCTTGGCCTTCTGGGATGGCTTGCCATCGGCATCTGCGGTGACATCATCCACCGGCTGAAGCCATGGACCGCTGGCACCGGGTCACGCGCCACCGCCCTTCCCGCGCCGGTCTGGGGCATGTGGACAGCGCATGCCGGCATGGTCGTCTTTCTGGTCGGCGCGCTGGGAAGCGGGCTGTTCCAGACAGAGGTTGTCGTTCGCGCCATGCCAGGCCAGAGCATCGAGATCGCCGGCAAGACCATGATCTTCCGCGGTGTCGAGGAGCGGCGGGGCCCGAACTATGTCACCGAGACGGCGGTTCTGGAATTGCGCGACGGCATTGATATCCTGGCGGTGATGACGCCGGAGAAACGCTTCTACAACGCCGAACGGCAGACCACCACAGAGGCCGCGATCCGCCCGCGCCTGTCGGGTGATGACTATGCGGTTCTTGGCGATGGCACCGCTGACGCGGGATACACGCTTCGCCTGTACCGCAAGCCGTTCGTCAGCTGGATCTGGGGCGGCGCCGGGATGATGGCGCTTGGCGGGGCGATCGCCGCCTTCGGGCGCAGACGCCGCGCCCCCGTGACCGGCCCGGCCATGGCACAGGCGCAGACCCCATGACAGAGGATCACGCCTCCACAGGCCGACCGGTGCGTCGCCGGCGCCTTGCCTTCCTGATTCCGCTTCTTGGTTTCCTTGTTCTGGTCGGGTTTGCCGGCATCGCGCTTCTGGCGACGCTTCGCGGCGAGCGCGACATGACGCAGCTTCCCTCGGCAATGCTTGGCAAGCCCGCTCCGGCGATTGCGCTTGCTGACCTGCGCGATCCCTCCGGCACGGTCAGCGTCTCGGATCTTTCCGGCAGGCCGTTTCTCGTCAATGTGTTTGCCAGCTGGTGCGCCCCCTGCCGGGCCGAGGCGCCGGCGCTGGCCTTTCTTGGCGAGCGAATCGACATCCTTGGCATCGCCTACAAGGACAGGCCCGAGGACAGCCTTGAATTCCTGAAACAGTACGGCGACCCGTTCGTTGCTGTCGGCGTTGACCGCGATGGTGATGCAGGCATGGCATGGGGCGTCTATGGCGTGCCGGAGACCTATCTTGTGGGTGCGGACGGCACCATCCTGATGCGCCATGCGGGCCCCATCGACAGGCGTGTTCTTGACGAGGTGATCCTGCCGGCAATCGGAGAGGCCAAGTGACACGCCGCGCCATGCCGTTTCTTTTCTGCCTGCTGATGGTCACAGGGCCTATCCCTGGGGTGACCTCGCCGGCGCAGGCCGTGACGGCCGAGGAGATGCTGGCCGACCCGGCGCTGGAATCCCGCGCGCGGGATCTGTCGAAGCAGCTTCGCTGTCTTGTCTGCCAGAACCAGTCGATTGACGATTCCGACGCCGAGCTGGCGCGCGATCTTCGCATCGAGGTGCGTCGCCGACTTTCGACCGGCGCCAGCGATGCCGACATCCTGGAAAGCATCCGCAACACCTATGGCGATTATGTGCTGCTGAACCCGCCGGTAACGCCCGGAACCTGGGTGCTGTGGGGCACCCCTGTTCTGGTGGTCGCCGGCGGCCTGCTGATTATCGTGATGGCGCGCCGACGGCGGGACGGGGATGAAGTCACGGTTTCCGACACCGCGCCTTCGGGCGCTGCTCCATTGCTGGTCCCCGGCGCCGGCCGCGCGGCGCTCGCGCTTGGCAGCCTTGTGCTGGCCGGCAGCCTCGGCCTCTATCTTGTCCTTGGCCGCGCCGATCTGCCGGCACAGCCGCTTGCCAGCCGAACGGCGGAAATTGCCGCCGCCGCCAGCATCGAAACCGGCGCCGCAGCGGAACGCCGCGCCGCGCTGGAGACGGCGAGAGGCGATGCCGCCAGCGCGCCGGACGATGTCGAGGCCTGGCTCCGCCTGGCCATGGCGGCCGCAGCTGCCGGCGAAAGCAGCAGCGAAATCACCGCCCTTGAGCAGGCGGAACGTCTGACCGGCGGCGACCCCGCCATCCGCGCGATGCGCGCCGAGGCGATGGCCCGCGCCGCCGACGGCCAGGTGACCGTTCCGGTGCGCAGGCTGGTGGCCGAGATTCTGACCGACAACCCGGCGGAGCCGCGCGCCATGTTCCTGTCCGGACTCGCCTCCTATCAGGATGAGGATTACGCTGGAGCTGTCGACATATGGCAGCGCCTGCAGTCGCTGTCCTCGCCTGACGCGCCCTGGATGGCGTTGCTGACGGACAACATCGCCGATGCGGCCCGCGCCGGCGGTATCGACCTTGAATCTGCGCCTCCCGAATCTGCGGCCCGCGGCGCTGCGCCCGCGGGCCCGGGGGCGGGGGGGGGGGGGGGCGGGGGGGGGCGGGGGGGGGGGGGGGGGGGGGGGGGGGGGGGGGGGGGGGGGGCGGCGCCGCGCCGGGCAGGGTAGGGCCTGAGCCTGGCGCTGAGAGGAGGGGGC
>JBMHCH010000144.1:0-3394 GCA_049890015.1 Puniceispirillaceae bacterium (SeqCode) | reverse complement strand
GATCAGCTCGGCGATCGAACGCGCATCCATCCAGTCAAGAATCTCGATCGGGCGCTCGGTGCTTGACGGGGTGATCCGGCTGAGAACCGACTCCGCCTTGTCCTCGCCAAGGGCACGCGTCATCACGTTGCGGATGTAGTTCCCTGCGCCGAGGCCAAGGCTTGTCTGCTCCTTGATGATCGCCAGGAATTCGTCAAGAACCCTGTTGACCGTATCCTGGTCCAGACCCTGCACCGAATACATGGCGGTGCCAAGATGCTGCACCTCGCGCGGCGACAGGTTGCGCAGGATCTCCGAGGCTTCATCCTCGCCGATCAGCATCATCAGGATCGCCGATTTCTGCGTTCCGGTGAGCTTGTCGAAAATGGATTCGTCCGACTCGTCTCTGTTTTGCGATTCTGCCATAACAACCTCACTAACCTTCACTCTGCCGACCGGATCATGGCCGGTCTAGACGGTGTCCATGTCCTTCTGCATCATCGTCTTGAAGACGTTCGATACGCGTCCCGCCTCGTCAGAGACAATCATCCGGATCACTGCGACCTTGTCGTCATAGGTGTTTGCTGTGTCCAGCATCTCCGGCGAAATGGCAGCCTTCTTCGGCTTGAGCTTCGCCTTGATATCCTCCAGAGACTCACCTTCCTGGATCTCGACGGTATCAAGATCGACATCATCCTCCAGGCTGATGACCGCTTCACCCGGGCCGCCCTGGGCTGCCGGCACCATGATGCGGTTGATCAGCGGGCGGATCACGCCGAGAACAACAACGGCCATGATCAGGATTGTCAGACCCTGGCGCATGATGGCGACGGCCCAATCCATATCATACCATGGCTTCTTGATGCCTTCGAGCGCCGAAACAAAGGTGGAGCTCGAGACGGTCAGGCTGTCGCCGCGCTCGGCATCGATTCCGATGGCACTGGCGACAAGCGCCTCGATCTCGTCGAGCTTGTCCTCTGGAATTTCCTGGACTTCGGTCAAGCCGGTCTCGGGATTCAGGACCTCCATCTCACGCACAAGAACAGCCGCCTGGATGCCGGTGATCTGGCTCGAAGGGCGCTGCGTGGTCGATACGGTGCGGCTGACCTCATAGTTGCGGGTCTCGCTTGTCGAACGCGCCTTGGCCGAGTTCGGGTCACTGTTGTCGGGAGATTGCTGCGTGTCGATATCGGTCTGGGTTGGCGCACGGTTGCTGGTGGCGCCGGGAACGCCCTTGGCAATGATCTCGGACGAGGATTCCGAGCTGCGCTGCTCGCTGCGAAGAGCGGTTCCCTCGGGGTCCATCAACTCTTCGGTGATCTCGCTGCGGGTGAAATCGATATCAAGATTGACCTGTGCGGTGACATTGCCTGCGCCGACAATCGGGCTTACAAGCGCAATCACGCGGTTGCGATAGATATCCTCAAGGCGGATGCGGTGCTCCAGCTGGGCATCACTCATCATGCCGGCACTGTCCTGCGGGGGACGCGACAGCAGATTGCCGTACTGGTCGACCACTGTGACATCGTTCTTCGCCATGAACGGCACTGAGGAGGATACGAGGTGGACGATGGCGTCAACCTGCTGGCGTGACAGCGAACGGCCATTTTCCATCTGCACGAACACCGATGCTGTCGGCGGTGTTGAGGCCCGCGCAAAGACAGATTTCTCGGGTATCGCAAGATGCACGCGTGCGGTGACGAGTCCCTCGATTTCACTGATGGACCGCGCCAGTTCGATCTCCTGGGTCTGCTTCAGGCGCACATTCTCGACCGAACGGCTGGATCCCATCGGGATGTCGGCCAGCGCGTCATAACCGTCAGGAATTGATGCCGGCAGGCCCTGCGCGGCCAGTGTCATGCGCGAGCTGTGGTAATCCCGGACAGGCACGATCACATCACCGGTGGTCGGGTCAAGCGCAACATCAACGCCGGCATTCTTCAGCGCGTCAATGACGCGCGCCTTCTCCGCTTCGGGAAGCGAGGCGTAAAGCGTTGTGCGCTCGGGCTGCTGCGAGACCACAAAGAACACTATGCCGACAAGCGCCACAATGATGCCGGCGGCCGCAGGCAACACCTGGCGAAGGCTCTGGCCACCGGTCAGGCGATAGACAATGGCCATCGGGCCACTTGTCGGAAGTGTGCTTACCTGCGTAGAGGGCTCGTCACCCTGGCCGGCGGATGCCGGATCCATCACTGTCGTTGCTTCTGCCATCGGTTCGGTTCCCGTGCTTGCTAAGCGTTACGATATGTCTGCCGGATAGGTCAGACCGGCATGTTCATGATGTCCTTGTAGGCGCTGAGCACCTTGTTCCGGACATTGAGGGTCAGTTGAAAGCCAAGGGATGATACCTGCTGGTTGATCATCACTTTGCTGATGTCGTTCTCCATGCCCATTTCATAGGCCTTCACCAGTTTCATAGTCTTGTTCTGCGAAGCCGCCACCTGGTCGATGGCGTTGGTAATGCGGTCGCCAAACCCCTCCGACGGCTGCTTCTGTGTTTCCAGCGCTTCCTGGGCGCGCTTCAGAACCTGCGCGTGCGAGGCGCCGAGGCTGCTTCCAATGGGTCCGATGGTGCTCATCTCTTTACCTTTCAGCTGTCAATCAGGCCTGTTTTCCCTAGGCCTGCGCCGCGCTCTGGCGGAATGCATCGATCATTGTCCTCTGCGGTCCTTCGCCAACAGGCTGGAGCGCATTGTCGATCAGGATGTCGGAGGCGGTGATGACTCCATTCTCTGCAAGGACAAGTGCCCGCTGCAGAACATTCTCCAGCTCGCGCACATTGCCTGGCCAGCCATAGCCGCGAAGCGACTTGATGGCGCCCTGGTCGAGCCACGGCATGCTGGCCGCTGCCTTCACATGACGCTCAAGAAGGAAGGTTGCCACCGGCACGATGTCGTCAATGCGCGCGGCAAGCGCTACTGTGTTCAGCGGAAACACATTCAGGCGGTAATACAGATCCTCGCGGAAATGACCGGCGCGGATTTCCTCGGCCATGTTGCGGTTGGTTGTCGCCACGACACGCACATCCACTGGAATGTCGGTCTGCGAGCCGATCGGGGTCACGGCCTTTTCCTGCAGCGCGCGAAGAAGCTTGGCCTGGAGAGCCATTGGCATCTCCGAGATCTCGTCAAGAAGAAGCGTGCCGCCATCGGCAGCGCGGAAAATCCCCTTGTTTGCGGTCGACGCGCCGGTGAAGGCGCCCTTTTCATGGCCGAACAGGATGGCTTCAAGCATATTGTCGGGAATGGCCGCACAGTTCACGGCGACAAACGGTGCCTCGGCGCGTTCGGAATGATTATGGATGAATCTGGCAAGGACCTCCTTGCCGGTACCGGTCGGCCCGTTGATGAAGACGGTGACATCTGTCTTTGCAACACGGCGGGCTAGGCCCAGAAGGTCACGGCTCACCTGA
>JBMHCH010000143.1:0-3344 GCA_049890015.1 Puniceispirillaceae bacterium (SeqCode) | reverse complement strand
GTCTTCACATGGCTGACATTCGGCGCCGGGGTCAGGCGCGAGGTCAGGAATTTCTGAAAATCATCCCAGTCATGGGCGACGATCTTCAGCAGGAAATCGGTCTCGCCCATCAGCATGTGGCATTCGCGCACCTGCGGCCAGGCGCTGACCATCTCCTCGAACTGCTGGAGGTCGGCCTCGGCCTGGCTCGTCAGCCCGACAAAGGCGAAGACCTGAACCGTGTAGCCAAGGGATTCGGCGTCGATCTCGGCATGATAGCCGCGGATGATGCCCTCCTCCTCGAGAACGCGCACCCGCCGCAGGCAGGGCGGCGCCGAAATACCGGCGCGCTTCGCAAGATCGACATTGGTCATCCTCCCGTCTTCCTGAAGGTCGTTCAGGATCTGACGGTCGACCGTATCGAGCTTTACCTTGCCAGCCATGCTGTTCTGATCCGCTTCATCTGTGTCTGGATTGCCCGGGACGGACAGCGCAAACCGCATCCGTGCGTAAGGATGATAGTAATCAGGTCATTCCAGCGCAAGAAAATTGCGCAAGATTATTACGCAAAAACTGTGTAGTTTCTGCTGATGGACCCGGACAGGAGGCAACCGCTGTCCTGGCCCTGAAACCCTGCGGGAGATCGGCGCCCCATGCCGCACAGCACAACCATCGCACCAGGCGCACCAGAGACACCAGGCGCACCAGAGATACCGGGCGCAGCGGACGCCGGCAGCCGGCCGGCCCGCATCTGGGTTGCGAGCGACGGCATCGCCGGCATGCGGCTGCAGTCGGTCGCGCTTGCCGAGGCGTTGCTGCGGGCGCGGCCGGGCTGGACATTTGATGAGTTCATCATCACCCCGCATCGGCTGATCCGGGCGCTGCCAAGGCTGGCGGCGGTTCTGCCGGGACTGCCGCTTTATGGCGCGGCGGATGTGACATCGACCAGTGGCAACGCCCCCCTCGCCCGCCGCCCCCATGCCGGCCGCTATCCCGACATCCTGATCACCTGCGGGCGGCGCATGGCCGGATACGCGCTGGCGCTGAGGCGGCGCGCCAAGGCCGACACGCAGGCCGACGCGCAGGCCATGCAGATTGTTCATCTTCAGGACCCGCGCCTGGCGCCATCGCTGTTCGACGCGATGCTGGTGCCGCGTCATGACCGCGCGCGCGGGCCGAATGTTCTGGTCACCACCGGATCGCTGAACAGGCTGACATTGCCCGGCATCCAGGCGGCGATGATGGAGATGCCGTCACGCTGGCTGGAGACGACGCGCCGCAGCGCGGTGGCGGTGATGCTTGGCGGCGACAACAGGCGCTACCGGGTGACGCCGCAGATGGGCGACGCGATGGCCGACAGGCTGGCGGATTTCGCCGCCAGCTCGGGCGCGATGCTGATGATCATGGCCTCGCGCCGCACGCCGGACGGGCTGGTCGGGCGGGTCTGCGCGAAGCTGCCGCCGGACGCGGTCATGCTGCCGCAGAAGGGCGAGCCGAATGTCTATCCCGGCATCCTCGGCATGGCGCAGGCGGTGATTGTCTCGTCAGATTCGGTGAATATGGCGAGCGAGGCCGCGATCACCGGCAAGCCGGTGATGATCGCCCCCTGGCAGCCCGCCACCGACGCCAACCCCAGCGGCGAGTCCGGACGCATCCGCGCCTTCCATGACCATATGTTCGCAGCGCGCCACACCGTGCCGCTGGCCGGCGCCATCCCGAACGGCCCGTTCGAACGGCTTGACGAGATGACGGCGGTCACCGGGGAGCTGCTCGGCTTGCTGCGGCGTTAGTTCATAATATTTTTTGATACACAATCTGTTTTAATCATTATTTTTCATAGCGTTGCAATTTTCTGAAGGATTTCTTGCAGTTCGGTGATACACATTAGCCACCAAAAGACTTGGAATGGAGCCACCAATGACGCAACGGGAAATAGGTAATCTAGAGCCTCTGCCCAGGCGCGAGGGACTCGAGGCGAAATTGACACAACTGGCAGGACGTACTCCACTTTCAGTATCGGCGCAGAAAGACACCGTGATCGAGGCAGCGGTTTCAAGCGCTTTCATGTTTTCGGATGATACCACCGAAAATGACAAGGCGGCCATCACACGAAAGCTGAAAGCGTCAAAAATTACCAAACCAAAGGTCGTTGATCTCTGATTACTGACGAAAACAGTCCCAGATACAAAGAGCGCAAGGCCCGCAACATAGCGGGCCTTATTTTTTGGATAAATGAAAATGCCCTAAATTATGAAATTAATGAGGAATTGATCAAAGCCATTCATCGCGAAGTTATGGAGGGGCAACTGCACCCCGAAGCAACCGGCATTTACCGACAATGCTCCGTTTATTTGAGGTTTTCGTCGCACGTCCCACCCCATTTCAGCGAGGTGCCCGGGTATGTCGAACAACTGGTTTCCAAATTGAGGAGCATGGAAGCCGACGGAAGCAGTGTCACCGTGAAAATGGCATACGTTTTATGGGCATTTAACTGGGTTCACCCGTTCGAGAACGGAAACGGAAGAACAGCACGGCTATTGGCCCACCTCATCTTTGTCCGGCATACCGGAAACAACAGTCTGTCCTGGCACCTGGAAAAACATCTGGGTGATGTGAGAAACAGATATTTTGACGCCTTGCAAGTTGCCGACGATTCATTTGCCAACGGTCTTATCGACCTTTCATCACTTGAAGCACTGATCTTCGAATTCTTTGATCAAATCCTCGATCAATATCCCTAGTAATACAGCTCGCGCGGGTCGGTGATGCCGAGATTGGCGTAGAGATGCTCCACCTGTTCGCGGTAGCCGTTGAAGATCATCGTCGGCACGCGGGCGTCGGATCCCAGCATGCGCTCGGTCTTCTGCGGCCAGCGCGGGTGCGGAATGCCCGGATTCACATTCGCCCAGAAACCGTATTCCTTGCCGGCAAGCTCTTCCCAGAAGCTCTTCGGGCGCTGGTCGGTGAAGGTGAAGCGGACAATCGACTTGATCGACTTAAAGCCGTATTTCCACGGCGTGACCAGCCGGATCGGCGCACCGTTCTGGTTCGGCAGCGGCTTGCCATAGATGCCAGTGGCGAGGAAGGCCAGCTCGTTCTGCGCCTCCTCGATGGTCAGCCCCTCGACATAGGGCCAGGGGTACCATCCCTGTTTCTGGCCAGGAGCCACCTCCGGATCCATGAAGGTTTCCATGCGCAGATATTTCGCGCCAGAGGTAGGCTTCGCCACCTTGACCAGATTGGCCAGCGGCACGCCGGACCAGGGAACAGCCATCGCCCAGGCCTCGACACAGCGATGCCGGTAGAGGCGCTCCTGCTTGTCGCCCATCATGGTGACGAGATCCTCGGCATCCAGCGTCATTTCC
>JBMHCH010000142.1:0-3399 GCA_049890015.1 Puniceispirillaceae bacterium (SeqCode) | reverse complement strand
GCATAGGCAAGCCGCGCCGCAGCGGCGGCGAATTCCTCGCCGCGCTTCAGCGCAAAGACAAGCGATTCAGCTGCCGAGCGGGAGGGGTCGATAATGATCTCGTCATTATCAAACGCCTCGCCGACAAACCTGACTGTCATTCCGGGAAGGCTGACCGAACTGCCGCCCGATGCCACCGTCTCGCCGAAATCGTCGCGTCCGACCCATTTCTTCTGGTTGGCATTATAGGTGAAGGTCACTTTCCTGGGCTCGATCAGAGCCATATCCTCGACATCGACCTCGGCATAGGCCTGGCCGACATTGGTCACACCGAAATCGACAATGGGCCGGCGAGCGACAAACAGGTCACCGCCAAGCTCGCCGTCAAGGGTGACACCCTTGCGATGCACCGCGTTCATGTCACGCGCAACCAGATGCGCCAGATCATCGATCTTGCCGGCCGTCTCGAACGCGGCGCGATATCCCTGCTCCAGCCCGGCCAGCCTGCCGGCAGTAACCTGGTTGGTGATGGCTTCGGCGCCCTGCGCGCCGACCTTGAAGATCAGCTTGTTGTCCAGGGCATCCATCCGGACCGCATATTTCTTCGCACCGTCGACAATCTTAGGGCCAGCCATGGAACCGCCAAGACGCAAGGTTGCGCGTCCCTGCTTGTCGACAGTGGTGGTGACCTCGGCAAACTGGCTGATCTTGTCGATCAGCATGTCACGGCTGTCGAGAAGCGATTTCGAGGCGCCGGCATCCGCCTTTGTCAGCTGCAGATTGACGTTCAGAAGACCATCAGTCAGGGCGTTCAGATCATCAAGCGACTGGTTGGTCTGGGTCAGCAATCCGTCTTTCAGCGACGAGATGGAATGCGCCAGACCGTTGAAAGCATCCGCCACCGCGCGGCCACGCTCCATTGCCACGACCCGCGGCCCCATCTCGGCGGGAACATTGCTGATGTCGTGAAGGCTGGCAAAGAAATCCTCCAGCGCCGTGCCGATATTGCTCTCTCCCGGCACAAGAATGTCCTGAAGCTGCTGCAGGGCGGTGAGATAGGCCGAGGAGGTTTCGGCGTTGGCGCCGGCATTGCGCGCCTTGTTCAGAAGGAATTCATCAAAGGATCGCTTGATATCGGACACGCGCACGCCAAGACCGGAATTGCTGCTGACGCTGTAGATGTCCCCCTGGCCAGCAGATACTTCCTTGAGTTCGGCCTCACGACGCTTATAGCCGTCAGTATTGACATTGGCGATGTTCTGGCCGGTTACCGACAGCGCGCGGCGGTAGGACTGCAGGCCGCTTCGCCCTATGTCGAAGAGACTCGACATCAGTCAGACTTTCCCTGTCCAAGCTGCCTGACAAGCGCCTCGGCGATGCCGAGATTGACCCGGCCTGCCAGCTGCGTCGACAGTTCACGGTCCATCATATCCTGATAGGTATCCTGCGCTTCGCTTCCGAAGATATCCTCTGCAAGCTTGGCCTTGCGCGCCTGCTTGATGAATTCGTTCAGGAAGATCGCCTCAAACTGCTCGGCGGCCTCGCGAAGGCTGGCATTGCGGTCAAGCGGCTTCATCGACGCGTTTTCCGCTGTCGTGCGTGCCGCCTGGATGATGCCGGCCATGTTCATGTCGCCCTTCATTACCACCCCCTAGATCACGATGATTTCGGCCCGAAGCGAACCCGCCTCGCGAAGCGCTTCCAGAATCGCCACAAGATCGGCCGGCGACGCTCCGACGCCGTTGACCGCATCCACGACATCGGACAGCTCGACACCCGGATCGAAGATGAAGGCGCGGGCAGGCTCCTGTTCGATGACAATCTCGGTATCGTCATTCACCTGTGCCTGGCCGGGGGCGACCACAACGCCCTGCTGGTTCTGCGTGATGGCGTTGGCCTGGGTGACCTGCTTGTCCTCGTTGATGCGCACGGTCAGCGAACCGTGGGTGACAACCGACGGCGTCACGCGCACATCACCGCCGATAACGATGGTGCCGGTCCGCGAATTGACAATCACCTTGGCCGACGGGCGCGCCGGCTCGACCTCGATGTTTTCCAGAAGGCTGACGAAGGACACTTTCTGCGAGGGATCGACAGGCGCGCGCACCTTGATTGTCGAGGCGTCAAGCGGCACCGCCACTTCCGGTCCGAACACCTCGTTCACCGCATCCGCAACCCGCATCGCGGTGCTGAAGTCGGACTGGTGAAGGTTCAGCAGCACATTGTCGGTCGACTGGAAGGGGGTATCGACCATCTTCTCGATCGAGGCACCACGCGGAATACGCCCAACGGTCGGAATATTGACGATCACCGAGGATCCGTCATTGCCCTCGACACCAAGGCCGCCAACGACAAGATTGCCCTGGGCAACGGCATAGGTTTCGCCGTCGGCGCCAAGCATCGGCGTCATCAGCAGCGTGCCGCCCCGAAGCGACTTCGACCCGCCTATGGTGGAAACAGTGACATCCAGGCGTTGGCCAGGCTTCATGAAGGCCGGCATCTCGGCCGTTACCATGACCGAGGCGACATTCTTCGCATTGAGGTTGGCCTGGTCGGTGACCAGGCCGAATTGCGAGACCATCGACTGCAGCGACTGCAAGGTCAGACCCGACGACCCGTCACCGGTCCCCGCAAGGCCGACAACAACGCCGTAGCCGACAAGCTGGTTCGAGCGCACACCGGCGATCGAGGTCATGTCCTTCAGCCTGTCAGCCAGCACAGGCGTGCCGGCAAGACCAAGGAAAACCCCCAGAAGAACAAGGTATTTCACCAGTTTTGTCAGTGTCTTGGCCATCATGCTCTCAGGTCTCCGATCAGAATGGCGAGACGGCGCGCATTGTCCGGCTCAGCCAGCCCTGGCGGCTTGAATCCGCGATTTCTCCGGCACCGACATAGATGATCTGGGCATCGGCGATGCGCTCCGACTTCACAGTGTTCTGGGCCGAAATGTCTTCCGGGCGGATGAGCCCGGTCAGACGAACATATTCATCGCCATTGTTGAGCGTCAGCTTCTTCTGGCCGGCGATCTCCATGTTGCCGTTGTCGAAGACGCGGGTGACGGTGACCGTCAGAAGGCCGGTCAGTGAATTGGACTGCGCCGCTGTTCCCGATCCGGCAAAGCTGCGAGCGGTCCCGGCGTTGAGGCCGGCAGCATTCTTGTCATATCCGCCGGTCAGCATATTCGGCAGGCCGGTCGGAAGCGTGACGCCGAAACTGTCATTCTTCGACGAGGCGGCAGTCTGCGCCTTGGTGGCCGCAAAGGTCTCGCTCAACGCCACTGTCAGGATGTCGCCGACATCACGGGCCCGAATATCGCTGGCGAACAGGCCGTTGCCGTTCGGCTTGAAAATACCGCCTGTCGGAACCTCGCCTTCCGGCGAGACATGCGCGGATGGGTAGATCGGCTCGAAGGCAAGCGAG
>JBMHCH010000141.1:0-10571 GCA_049890015.1 Puniceispirillaceae bacterium (SeqCode) | reverse complement strand
TTTCCCCGGCACCAGCGGCCTGCTCACGCCGGATCACTTCGATCTCTCCACTTCAAATGCGCGGATCCTGCATATCGGGCTTCCTGGTCTGCATGACCAGATGGATGCGCCCTGGGAAGGGCGGAAGAATGGCTGGGTGGCGGTCCTGGAGGCGGCGCGTCATCTTGGCATGAAGACAAACCTCGAAATGTGCTCCCTGCCACCGGACCGGTTGTCCGACGTCGTGATGCCCTGCCTTGATCACCTTGATTACCTGATCATCAATGATTTCGAAGTGGCCGCCCTTGCCGGCAGACCTGTCAGACATGGCGACCAGACAGACGTGAGCGCCTGTCTTTCAAATGCCGGTGATGTGTTCGACGCGGGATCTATGGAATTGCTTGTTGTCCATTTTCCTCTCGGCGCGATCGCTCTCACCAGAGGAGAGAAGCCACTGATCAGCGCATCGGTCGATCTCCCGGCGGCGGCCATCGAAGGATCGAATGGGGCGGGCGACGCTTTTGCGGCAGGCGTTCTGTACGGGGTCCATCAGGGCTGGACGACAGGCGACGCCGTAGCGCTTGGCCATGCCGCCGCCGCGGCCTCCCTGACGCGCATCGGCACCACCGATGGCATCGGGACCTGGCGTGGCTGTCTTGATGCCGCCGAAACCTATGGCAGGCGGTCCATGGGCTGGACGCCTGACTGATGCTCCAGAAGGCGTCCCTATGGTGTCGAAAGCGGCGCCTTTCCTGCGGGAGACCCTCATGAACAGTCGGAAAACACCATCCCGTCCCCTTCACCTTCGCATTCAGGAGACACGAGGGTTGATAGGGACCGGGTGCCGGATTAGCATTTTTCCATGCAATAGGTGTTTTCAAAGCAGTGGAGTTGGATTGTGAGCAAGCAGGTGGAATTCGTGATCATTATGACCATGCGCTACATGAACCCGTCCCTCATGGGGCTTGCGCATGAGTGGGCCGAGAAGAACGCCCCGAGCGAGATACCCGGATCGCATCGCATGCGCTCGTTTCACGTCGCGCCTGATCGCGGCATGTCGATCCTCTGGTTCGAAAACCAGGCGGATCTTGATGCCGCATTCCCCATGGTGAAGCAGGTCATGAACGACATTGCCGATCGATTTGAAGCAAGGGCCGAGGTCCAGAAGGGCATTACCAGCCCTGAACTGGAGTTTGGAGACTAGGACGGCGGGACGCAGCCGGGAGCCATATGTCCTCAAGGCTGATTCGGTGCCGGTTGCATCTTCCGCCCTCATCCCGTAACAAGCCGCATGTCCACAGACCACTATCTGCTTCTGCTTGATCTGGCGCTGTTCGCCCTTGCCATCGTGTTTCTTGGCAAGCTGATGACGCAATGGGTCGTTCAGGGGCGGACCAGCAAACAGATGCGGGCGATGGCTCTGGTCGCTATGGTTGTCGTCGGCTGGACCTATATCATCTACCGCTACGGCCATCTGTTCTGATGGCCGCGGTGCGGCAGGCCTGCCGGGGCCGCACCTGTCACCACCGCCTGGAACGACAGGGCAGTCATCGGCCAGCTTTCTGATAGGATTGAGCGACGGACAGACGGAAGTCCGGAGCGCGCGCGGACGGAACCATGCTGCTGGAAGTCTTTGATCTCATCCTCGTCATTGGCATGCTTGCGGCGATTTTCGCATCCGCAATGACAGCCTATGCCGGATTTGGCGGCGCGCTAGTGATGGTGCCGCTCTTCACCTTCCTGATCGGCCCGCTGCAGGCCATTGCGCTGATGGCGATGTGCGGCACTGCGGCGCTGGTTCACCTGATCCCGGGCCTGTTCAAGGTAATTCGCTGGGCCGAAGTACTGCCGCTTGTCTTCGGTCTCGTCATTTCGATCCCGATCCTGTCCGGTTTTCTTGTCACGGCGGACGCGAATTTTGTCAGGCTGTCCATGGGTGTGTTCGTCCTTCTGGCTGCGGCCATCCTCATACTCGATCTCCGCTATTCCGGACCACGGGGAAGACTGCCAAGCTTCGCCATAGGCGCGGTGACAGGCACCATCATGGGCGGGGTCGGCGTTCCGGCTGGTCCGGTCATGGTGGTCTATTACCTTGCCGCGCCGGACCCAGCACCGGTTCAGCGCGCCAATATCATGGTCAGCGTATGGCTTCTCATGGTGATCATGCTGGTGACGCTTCTGGGGCGCGGCGTCATCGAGACACGGACGGCGCTGAGCGCCGGGTTCATTGCGCCTGCCTCGATTCTGGGAGCGTCGCTCGGCCAATATCTTTTCAAACGCGCGCCAGCGGCGTGGTTCAAGACATTCGCCCATGGCCTGCTGGTCGTCATCGGCCTTTCGCTGCTTGTGGTCTAGCCTGGCCGGATACCGGCCAGTCACCCGCAGGCAGGCCAGTCACGCCGCTTGTCAGCCCCAGCTTTCTCCAAGCGTCCGCAGCCAGTTTCCGCTGCACAGCTTTTCGATCAGCGGCGTGTTGAAGCCGTGGCTGCGCATCGCGTCGACAAGCTTTGGCAGCTCCGCAACGGTGGCAAGCTGCTCTGGCACCACGGCGCCGTCATAGTCCGATCCGAGCCCGACATGGTCCTCGCCAAGGAGGCCGATCAGATGGTCGAGATGGCGCATCAGCAGCTCGAAAGGAACGTCGGGAAGCATCTTTCCGTCAGGACGAAGAAAGGCCGTCGCCAGATTGAGCCCGACCATGCCGCCGCTGTCCCGGATGGCGTGAAGCTGTCTGTCTGTCAGGTTGCGGGCATGCGGGCAGATGGCATGGGCGTTGGAATGGGTGGCGACAAGCGGCGCGTCCGACAGTCCGGCCACATCCCAGAATCCGGCCTCGTTCATATGTGACAGATCGATGAGGATGCCAAGCTCGTTGCACCGTCTGACAAGCCGCTTTCCGGCGTCGGTCAGGCCCGGGCCGGTGTCCGGGGTCGAAGGAAAGGCGAAGGGGACGCCATGTCCGAAAATGGTCGACCGGCTCCAGACGGGCCCGAGCGAGCGCAGACCTGTGTCATAGAGCGTATCAAGCATCTCCAGCCCGGGGTCGATGGCTTCCGCGCCTTCGATATGAAGGATGGCGGCGATGACGCCGGCAGTCATGGCGGCGCGGATATCATCCACTGTCCGGCAGATGCTGAGCGCCTTCCGCTTCTCAAGCTGCTGCAGGATATCGATCTGCGCGCTGGTGACGGCCACGGCATGGTCGCGGTCGAGCTCCGGTGGCAGCGGCAGGGCGTATCTGTCGGCCGTCATCGCTTCCAGCCTGGCCTCGTGATCAACCTCCAGCGGCGGGATGTACACAGCGAAGAACCCTCCGGCGAACCCGCCGGCCATCGATTTGGGAAGATCGATCGCGGCGTCATATCCCTTGACGAAGGCTGTTATGGCGTCCCGCGGATGGGTTGCGTGGAGCTTCGAGAGGACGTCGTTATGGCCGTCAAGGACAAGGGTGGCGGTCATTGCGGTGGCTTCCTGTCTGCAAGGGGTGACAGCAGCCCACCAAGGGCGGCTGTCTGTGTTTTCGCGATGCGAAGGGGCGGCAGGTCCCCCATGGCCATCAGCAGGTCATGCTTCAGCCCGAAGATAAACGGATACCATTCGCGGGACAGCGGCGTTTTCCAGCGCCAGAGCAATGTCTCTATGGCCGCGAAGGTGGCCTGTGTCGCCTCTGGCTGCAGCAGCGCGGCATCATCCGCCATCACCGGCGCGCCAAACCAGGGGGCGAGGTGATGGATATCCTCGGGAACGCCGTTCGTGGCGAGCGCTGCCCGCCAGGCCTTCAGGTCTTCGCCGGCCTCCATCACATCAAGAAGCAGGAGGTCCGTTTCGATAAGGCCGGTGCCGTTCAGCATCAGATCGGCAATGTCCGCGCGGCCGATGTGCGGCCCCAGAAACAGCCGGCGCGGGCAGTAGTCATTACAGAAGAAATTGTCCCACAGGATCAGACGTTGACTGAAAGCGGCAGCGGCAGATGTTGCTGCCGGTGACAGCGGGCTGGCCCCGGCGACAATGTGCGATCCGCAATGGAACACGGCCATGTCGGCTGGCAACTGACGGGAAAGCGTTTCATGGGCAGACGCCGCCAGAGGGCTGATCTCGTCAGCGTAGATCCGGGGCACGAACAGGGCTGGAACGTCAATCTGCCTGGCAAGCCGTGTGGCGATGTCGCCATGAAACGCCATTTCCGCGGTGACGGCATCCGCATCCTTGCCGACAGGTTCGATGTCGTCGAACATCAGGACGATGCCGGAGGCCCCGGCCTTTGCCAGGCTTTTCGCCTTTGCGCATAGATGGGCGAAGTCCTGCTTTTCATCCTGAGGTGCGTAGTCAAGGCCCGGGGCGATGCCGGCGATGACATCGACATTGCGCTCGGTCGCATGGTCGCACAACGCCGTGAAGGCCTGCAGCCAGTCATCTGGCCAGGGGGTGCGCCACTCGACCCGGTGAAACGGATCTTCCTTCGGCGCGTAGAGATAGCTTGTCATGCCAAGGCCGGAGAGCCTGTCGATAATCCGTTTGCGGCCCTGCCAGTCCAGCAGACGGCCGTAATAGCCTTCGATATAGCCGCGCGCGGGGCGGGACGATGGCAAGGCGGCAGGGCTGTCTGTCATGGGGTCCCTTTCTGACGGCCATCATGTTCAATGCGAAGGATGGTATCAGTGTCCGCCTGGCCAAGAAACGTCATCATATCATCCCGCGAGACGGCGACGCATCCCGCGGTGTGCCGCGTGTCCGCCTCACGCAGATGGAAAAAGACGGCGCTTCCGAAAAAGGGTCGTGGCGGCGCATCATTATGGCCGAGAACGACGATGACATCATAGAGCCCGTCCTCGCGCCACAATTCCTCATGCGAGGCCGCAAAGGGAAGCTCCACCGGCAGGTTGTAGCGTGCGTGACCGGGATCATCGCACCAGCCCATGTCGGGCGTTAGCGCGATGGCGGGAAGTGAGGTGGCGGGGAGGGTGACGCGGTCCGGGCGGAAATAGACATACCGCAGCGGCCAGTCGCCGACCGGTGTCGCCATGTCGCCCTCGCGCTTGTCGGCGGCCGCGACAAGGCCCGCCTTTCCGACAAGGCATCTGGCGGTGTGATGCGCGGCATCAAGACGAAACCCGTCTGTGTCGCGTGAAACGGTCCAAATGGTCACGGCGTGAACAGCCTCCTGCCTGTGCGCCCATGGCGATATGATTTGCCTTTATTGGACAACACGGCATAGCCTTGTCTCAACCATAAAGACATCAAGGTGCTGGGAGGTGTAAGTGGTTAACCAAGCGACGGAAAGGTCTTCGGGCCTGATTTCGGATCTCATTACATCCTATTTCGAACGGAGAATGGCGCGGATCCTGCTGCTGGGCATGATCAGCGGCTTTCCCTGGGTTCTCATCGGAAGCTCGCTGTCACTCTGGCTGAAGGAAGACGGTCTCTCGCGAAGCGCGATCGGCTGGGCGGGCCTTATTTTCGGTGTCTATGCCTTCAATTTCCTGTGGGCGCCGCTGATTGACCGTCTGCGGGTGCCGGTGCTGACCGACAGGCTCGGTCACCGCAAGGCCTGGATCATTTCGCTTCAGTCTGTGATTCTTGCCTGTCTGCTGTTCTGGAGCACGATTGACCCGACGACATCGCTGGCGCTGGTCATCGGTGCCGGTCTGATCATCGCCATCTGCTCGGCAACGCAGGACATCACCATCGATGCCCTGCGGATCGAGCAGATCGACCGCAATGACGCCCGGGGCATGGCGGCTGGCGCTGCCGTCGCGGTTGTCGGCTGGTGGTCCGGCTACAAGCTTGGCGGCATGATTGCGCTGTTCCTTGCTGACTATCTGGAAAAGACCGGCGTGGAGAATTACTGGCAGATGACATTCGTCATGCTTGGCATTCTTGTCGTGCTTTGCAATGTTGGGCTGCTGTTCATCCCCGAGACAGGCACAAAGGAACGTGCCGAGGATCAGAAGAACGCGCAGCAGGAAATGGCCAACCGCATGGGCGGCAAAGGCGCGATCGTGCAGCTTGTCAGCTTCCTGACAACAACGGTGATCGAGCCGCTCTGGTCGTTCTTCCGCAAGAATGGCGTCCAGATCGGCGTGATGATTCTCGCCTTCATCTTCCTGTTCAAGATCGGCGAGGCCTTCATGGGCAAGATGTCGATCGTGTTCTACAAGGAGGTCGGCTTCTCGAAATCCGAAATTGCCATCTATTCCAAGGGGCTTGGCTGGATCACGACGGTCGTCTTCACGCTGATTGGCGGCCTGTTCGCCCTGCGGACCGGGGTGGTGCGCGCGCTGCTGATCTCCGGCATTGCCATGGCGGCGACCAACATCCTGTTCAGCGTCCTTCACTGGGTCGGGCAGAATGAGCTGATGTTCGCCATCGCGGTGATTGCTGATGATCTGGCGGCGGCCTTCGCCACAGTGGCGTTCGTCACCTTCATCTCGCTGCTGGTGGACCGTAACTATACGGCGACGCAATATGCGCTTCTGGCGTCGATCGGCACATTGGGACGGACGCTTCTCGCCTCGTCATCGGGGGCGATGGTCGACTGGCTGAACGGTGACTGGGGAATCTTCTTCATCATCACCGCGATGATGGTGATACCGTCGCTCGTGCTGCTATGGGTCCTTCGCGGGCGTCTGTTCCCTCAGCAGGGGTAGTCGGCGAGCCGAAGGATGGCGCCTTTGGCGTTCGAGGCGGCGTCGATGCGCACCAGCGCATCGTCCGTCGCCTCCTCGGCCACCGCATGATGATGCGCATTGGCGTGAAGGAATGTCGCCGGACCGGTGCACAGCCCGACATGACCGGGCCAGAAAATCAGGTCGCCGCGGCGGGTGTCGCGGCGATCGACTGTCTCAGTGCCCTTTCGTGACTTTGCCCATTCATACTGGTCCCCGGAATTGCGCGGACAGTCAATGCCGGCAGCCTGCAAGGCAAGCTGGACCAGAGCGGAGCAGTCCAGCCCGGCAGAACTTCGCCCGCC
This sequence comes from Puniceispirillaceae bacterium (SeqCode), assembly GCA_049890015.1. Classification (GTDB taxonomy): domain Bacteria; phylum Pseudomonadota; class Alphaproteobacteria; order Puniceispirillales; family Puniceispirillaceae; genus UBA8309. The sequence continues at coordinate 3,622 of JBMHCH010000141.1, read as the reverse complement.
CCACAGATAGGGCGCGCCGAGAAATGTCTCGGCGACGCTGACAAAATCATCCTTGGTTGTCGCAAGCAGGCAGGCAGTCCGCTCCGGAATCCATCCGCCGGTGCCATCGGCAAGCCGGATTTCGTGCCAGCCGTCATCGCTGCGCTCGACAGTGACCAGCGCTCCCATGGACAGGCGCATCAGCGGCGCCGACGTCACGTCGGGCTCTGTCAGAATATGGGTGGCCGGGCAGCACAGCCTGTGTGTTGCCCGCGCTGCCGGCGCGCATGTCGTCCCGGCTTCGATCCATCCTTCATAGCCGTCGGTATCAAGCACCACTCTTGCATGGCTGTCTGTCCGCTCCAGCACCTGTGCTGTCTCGCCAAAAAGCAGTTCCGTCTCCAGCGCGTGGCTGTCCGGCGATGCTGTCATCGCCAGGGTCGGCGCGGTGACGACGAGCCGGTCGGTGGCCGGTACAGTGCGCGAGGCCCACCAGCCCGCCGCGTCGAAGTTCGGGCAGGTCTTGTCTGTCTCGACGGCATCCCGGTGGCCAAGGATCCGCGCCTGCGGGTAGCGCGCGCGCCATTCATCGAGAAGTATCCCGAGGCTGCGCATCTGGGCGTCGGTAAAATCGGTGCGGCCGATCAGGCAGACGGACAGGCTGCGGTGGTTCACGCCCCGCGCATGCGCGCCGCGCCAGTATTCGGGTCGTCCGGCCTCGCGCGTGCCGTCGCGGCAGATGACCTGGTGATAGCCGATGCCGTCCCAGCCAAAGCCAAGATGCATCTGCTGGATATCGCTGGCGCGCAGCGGCTGGTCATCGGGCGTGTCCGAGCAATGCACCACCAGCATGTCTATCGCCGCCGGGTCAAGAAAGCCGTCCGGAATTCTGCGTTCATCGGTCATCAGGACCTCCTAAGGGCGCCAGCTTAGCAAAGCTTCATGGTATCGCAATGCGGCCGGCGACAAGCGGCCGCGCCACACCGGTGGTGGAGGGGAAGCTTGCCGGCAGCTCCGCAAGCCGGCGCGCGGCAAGAAAGGCAAAGCATTCGGCTTCCAGGGCGTCGCCGCGCCAGCCGAGATCATCAGCCATGACGATCGTCACTCCAGCCCGAGCTTCGATGAATGCCGTCAGCACCGGATTATGGCGTCCCCCGCCACACACGACAAGGCGCGTCACCGTCCCGGGAAGCATCTCAATGGCATGCGCCACTGCGGCGGCGGCAAGAGCCGTCAGAAACGCGGCGCCGTCTTCCGGTGACATTCCGTCAGCCATCGATGCCGGAAAATCCAGCCTGTCGAGGGATTTGGGATAAGGGGCCTTGAAATAGGGATGCTCCAGAGACTGCCGCAGCCTGTCCTCATCCACCCTGCCGCGTGACGCCATCTGCCCGTTCCGGTCCATGGGTCCGGCATCATGGCGCCTGACCCAGTCATCTATCGGGGCGTTGGCGGGGCCGGTGTCGAACCCGATGATCTGGTCCTCTTCGTCGCGCCAGGTGATGTTGCCAATGCCGCCGAGATTGAGAATGGCAACTTCCGGTCCGATATCGCGCTGGCGAAGCAACGCCGCGTGATAGACCGGACACAGAGGAGCGCCCTGGCCGCCAAGGGCCATGTCGCCACTTCGAAAATCGAATATGACAGGCCGTCCGGTCAGCCTCGCCATCAGCCTGCCGTCACCAAGCTGGCGGGTGTCTCCTGTGATGCCGTCTTCCGGTGCGCGGTGAAGGATCGTCTGGCCGTGAAAGCCGATGGCGGCGATATCCTCCATGCTGTAGCCGTGCGAGGAAACAAACGCCATGACAGCATCCGACTGGGCGAGGGTGACATCGCGCTCGACCGGCCGGATGATCGCCGGCTGCGGCCCGTCGAAATTCCATGCTGCCGCCGCCTCGACGCATTCGGCAAGCCGTCCGCGCAAATCTTCGGGATAGGGCACCGCACCCGCCGGTCCGAATTCGAGGATGTGCCGGCCGTCCGTGCGGATCAGCGCCACATCGATCTGTCCGTCAAGAACTGTTCCTGTCATCAGTCCTGCATACCAGCCTGGCGTGGTCATCTGTTTCGGCTCCGGCAATGGACCCTGTTCCGGTCCGGAATGTTTCGCTGGCGAGTCATGATCTTTCAGGCACAATACAACAGGAACCGATAGCCGCAACATCCGCTGCACGAACCATAAAGGAAGGGCTTCGACATGACGGCATCCGATACCGAGGCGCGGCGGCAGAGGCCGTCGCGGCCTCGCTGACGCAGATCGAGGCGGCTGCCGGCGCGATGGTCGCACGCCTTGCCGCGGACGATCAGGCGCGGATTATTTACGCCGGGGCGGGAACCTCGATCCGGATCGCTGTTCAGGACGGCGTCGAACTCGGGCCGACCTTCGACTGGCCATCCGGCCGGCTTGCCTATCTGGTGGCAGGCGGCCATGGCGCATTGATGACCGCAGTGGAAAATGCCGAGGATGATGTCGCGGCGGCAGAACGGGATGTTGACGGGCTCGGCATGACGCCGTCTGACATCCTGATTGCGCTGTCGGCCAGCGGCAGAACACCGTTCACCTGCGCGGCAGCATCGCCGGTTTCCGCGTCCGCCACACCAAGTACGGCGATGGCCGAAGATCTGGCGTCTTCCGGCATGCCGGCCTGGCGATAGGCGTATGTGATCACCTCCTCGATATTCCGGTGGGCGGCGTCGAAATCGCTTGTCAGATTCGCGCTGCCGCCGGTGACGCGGGCGCGTTCTGTCCCGCCGCGGTCAAAGATCACCGCCCGGCATCTTGTGCCGCCGCCATCAAGTGCCAGAAAGTGAATTTCCGTCATGACCGTGTGAGATATCCCCATGCTTCCCACTGCAAGCCTAGAGCATCGTTGCCGCCATTTCCGCATGACAGGGCCCGATGCCGAATTAACCCCGGTGCTGTTTGACTTTGTTGCCGAATTGACTGGGGCAGGCTGCTGACCCATAACTCAGACAGGGCCCAACCGTACCAGGAGATTGTTCCGGTGACTGCGTCGCACCGCGCAAACAAGACCGACTGTTTCACGATTCACGCGGATATGCTGTATCCCGGTGGCGGCAGGCCCGCGCTGGCGGACCAGGTCATTACCATTGATGACGGACTCATCGTTGGATTGGACAGGGCCGGCAGCCGACGCGCTGACGCCAGTTTTGATATCGTGGCGCCGGGGTTTGTGGATCTTCAGATCAACGGTGCCGGTGGGTGCCTGTTCAACGACACACCGGATATGGAAACCATCGCCCGCATGGTGGACGCATCGCGTCTCGGCGGCACATGTCATCTGCTGCCAACCTATATCACCGCGCAGGGAACCGGCTACAGGGACGCGCTGGCAGCTGTCGCGGCATGGTCCGGGCCGGAGGTTCTCGGCGTTCATCTTGAAGGGCCGTTTCTGTCGCCGGAAAAGCCCGGCATCCACCCGCCAGCGCATATCAGGCCGATGGATGAGGAGGACATGGCTCTTCTTCTGGAGCATCGCGGGCGGATCCTGCTGACGCTGGCGCCGGAACAGGTGGACGCCCCCCCGATCGACAGGCGGGCGGCGGCGGGGGGGGTCCGGTTTTGCGGCCCCACCAACCCCGGGGCCCCTATTTTGGGCGCTGCGGTGCCCCAAGGCCTGCG
>JBMHCH010000140.1:0-15103 GCA_049890015.1 Puniceispirillaceae bacterium (SeqCode) | reverse complement strand
GATGGTGATGGCCTGCGCCGGACATACGGCCTCGCACAGCTTGCAGGCGATGCAGCGCTCCTCGCCGTTCGGATAACGGCGCAGCGCGTGCTCGCCCCGGAAGCGCGGCGACAGGCTGCCCTTCTCGTAGGGATAGTTGATCGTCACCTTCGGCTTGAAGAAATATTTCAACGTCAGGAACAACCCCTTGCCAAGCTCGAGAAGCAGGAAGGAACGAAGCGAATTGATCATGGCACCCATATTGCGGTTCCCCCTAGCCTGCCATCGCTGCCGGCAGGTTGCCGGTATAAAGCAGGAAGCCTGATGTCAACACCACCCAGATCAGCGAGAAAGGCAGGAAAATCTTCCAACCGAGGCGCATCAGCTGGTCATAGCGGTAGCGCGGTGTTGTCGCCCGCACCCACAGGAAGACAAACAGCAGCAGCATGACCTTGAGAATGAACCAGATCGGCCCCGGCACGATGTTCAGCGGCCAGATGTCGAACGGCGGCAGCCATCCGCCAAGGAACAGCACCGTTGTCATGCCGCTCATCAGGATCATGTTGGCGTATTCCCCAAGGAAGAACAGCGCGAAGCTCATCGAGGAATATTCGACGAAATATCCCGCCACCAGTTCCGATTCCCCTTCCGGAAGATCGAAGGGCGCGCGGTTTGTCTCGGCCAGCGTCGAGATGAAGAAGACAAGGAACATCGGCAGCAGCGGCAGCGCGAACCACATGCCGCGCTGTGCTTCGACGATGTCGGTCAGGTTCAGCGACCCGACGCAGATCAGCACATTGATGATCACCAGCCCCATCGAGACCTCGTAGGACACCATCTGCGCCGCGGACCGGAGCGCCCCAAGGAAGGCGTATTTCGAATTGCTGGCCCATCCGGCCATGATCACGCCATAGACGCCAAGAGAGGAAATCGCGAACAGGTAGAGAATGCCGACATTGATATCGGCGATGACCATGCCCTCGCCGAACGGAATCACCGCCCAGGCGACAAGCGCCAGGATGAAGGTCAGCATCGGCGCCAGAATGAACACCACCTTGTTCGCCCCGGCCGGCAGGATGGTTTCCTTCGCCATCAGCTTCAACGCGTCGGCGAAGGGCTGGAACATGCCGAAAGGGCCGACGACATTGGGTCCCTTGCGGAGCTGCATGAAGCCGATGACACGGCGCTCGGCAAGCGTGAGATACGCCACCGCGATCAGAAGCGGGCCGACGACAAGCATGATCTTGCCGACGATCAGCGCAAGCTCGATGACATAGCTGTTGGTGATGAGGTCCATGCTGCTACTCCGCTGCGTCGCGCGCCGTATCGGCTCGAAGCGCTGTCAGGCATTGGCCCATAGTCTCGGAAGCGCGGCTGATGGCGCAGGTCATGTGGAACATCTCCACCGCAGTCCCCACAGGCGCGTTGGCGATCTTCGTGCGGCTTCCGACCTTGGCCCAGCGTGCCGGCTTGATTTCGTCCTGATTGGCGAAATGCGGCGCAACCTCGAACATCGCTTCGCGAAGCTCCTCGATCGTATCGAACCCGAGATTGAGTCCGAGTCGGCCGGCCAACGCCCGTATGATGGTCCAGTCCTCGCGTGCCTCGCCCGGCGGGAAAGCGGCACGGGCTGCATATTGCACCCGGCCTTCTGTGTTCAGATAGATACCGTCCTTCTCGGTGTAGGCGGCGCCGGGCAGGATCACGTCGGCGACATGCGCCCCGCGGTCACCGTGATGCCCTTGATATACAACGAATGTTTTCTCGAGCTTCGCGCCGTCAATCTCATCCGCCGCCTGCAGCCAGACAAGGTCGAGCTTGCCGGCCTCGGCCGCCTTGCAGATCCCGGCAACATCCAGACCGCCCCGCCCCGGGGTCAGGCCAAGATCAAGACCGGCGACACGCGCCGCCGCGCTGTGCAGTACGTTGAAACCGTTCCAGTCGCCGGACACGACGCCGAAATGATCGGCAATCGCATGCGCCTGGCCGAGGATAGCGCCGCCATCCGCACGGGCCAACGCCCCCATGCCAATGATGATCATCGGCCGCTTCGCGCGCTTCAGCTTTGCGGCGAATTTCGACTTTCCGGACAGGATATCGCCAAGGATGGCCGGATCTTCACCAAGATGTTCGGAATCATAGGTCAGATCCATATTCGGGCCGACAACACCGACGGGAAGACGGCTCGCCAGCCAGTTGCGACGGATACGGGCGTTCAGCACTGCCGCTTCGGTCCGCGGGTTGCTTCCGATGATCAGCAGCGCGTCCGCCTCGTCGATGCCGGCGATGGTCGAGTTGAACAGATATCCGGCGCGCGCACCGCCGATCTTCGCGCCGTCCTGGCGGCAATCGACACTGGCGCTTCCCAGCCTGTCGAACATCGACTTCAGCGCGAACATGGACTCGGCATCGCACTGGTCGCCGGTAATGGCGGCGATGGCGCCCGGCTTGGCCTTTTTCAGCTTTGCCGCGATCACGGTAAAGGTGTCATCCCAGCTTGCCGGCGCAAGCTTGCCGTCACGACCGCGAAGATAGGGGCGGTCAAGACGCTGGCGGCGAAGACCGTCGATGGCGTAGCGGGTCTTGTCGGAGATCCACTCCTCGTTGATGTCCTCGTTCAGGCGGGGCAGCACGCGCATCACCTGCGCGCCGCGGGCATCAACACGGATGTTGCTGCCGACAGCATCCATCACATCGATTGATTCCGTCTTGTTCAGCTCCCATGGGCGCGCGGCAAAGGCGTAGGGCTTGGAGGTCAGCGCGCCGACCGGACACAAATCGATGACATTGGCCGAAAGCTCGGATGCCAGCGTCTTTTCCAGATAGGTGGTGATCTCCATGTTTTCACCACGGCCGATGGCGCCAAGCTCCGGCACGCCGGCCACCTCGGTGGCGAAGCGGACGCAGCGCGTGCAATGGATGCAGCGCGTCATCGTCGTGCTGATCAGCGGGCCCATATGCTTGTCCTCGACAGCGCGCTTGTTCTCTTCATAGCGCGAGCTGTCGAAACCGTACCCCATGGCCTGGTCCTGGAGGTCGCATTCGCCGCCCTGGTCGCAGATCGGGCAGTCGAGCGGGTGATTGATCAGCAGAAATTCCATCACCCCTTCGCGCGCCTTCTTCACGCGGTCGGTGTCGGTGCGGATCACCATGCCCTCGCCGGCCGGCATCGCGCAGGAGGCAACCGGCTTCGGCGCGCGTTCCATATCGACAAGGCACATCCGGCAGTTGCCCGCGATCGACAGCCTGTCGTGGTAGCAGAAGCGCGGAATTTCCACGCCGGCTTCCTCGCAGGCGTGAAGGACGGTCGATCCGTCCTCTACCTCGACCTCGACGCCATTCACTGTCAGCTTCGGCATGACGTTCCCCCTACTCAGCCGCCTCGACGGCCGCTGCCGCGCGATGCGCAACGATGCGACGCTCGATTTCCGGGCGGAAATGCTTGATCAGCCCCTGGATCGGCCATGCCGCCGCATCGCCCAGGGCGCAGATTGTATGGCCCTCCACCTGGCGCGTTACCTGTTCCAGCGTCTCGATCTCGTGGATTTCGGCATCACCGCGGACAAGCCTGTCCATCATCCGCCACATCCAGCCTGTTCCCTCGCGGCAGGGTGTGCACTGGCCGCAGGATTCATGCTTGTAGAAATAGGACAGCCGCGCGATCGCCTTGACGATGTCGGTACTCTTGTCCATGACGATGACGCCGGCGGTGCCAAGGCCGGTGCCGGCCTCCTTCAGCGCATCGAAATCCATGGTGATGGTGTTGCAGACATGCTGCGGCATCAGCGGCGTCGACGATCCGCCAGGGATCACCGCAAGCAGATTGTCCCAGCCGCCGCGCACGCCTCCCGCATGTTTCTCGATCAGTTCGCGAAGCGGGATGCCCATTTCTTCCTCGACATTGCAGGGGCGGTTCACATGGCCGGAGATGCAGAACAGCTTCGTGCCGGTGTTGCCGTCCTTGCCAAGACCCGCGAACCAGTCCGGTCCGCGACGCAGGATTGTCGGGGTGACAGCGATCGATTCGACATTGTTCACCGTTGTCGGGCAGCCATAGAGACCGGCTCCCGCCGGGAAGGGCGGCTTCAGGCGCGGCTGGCCCTTCTTGCCTTCAAGGGATTCGATCAGGGCCGTTTCCTCGCCGCAGATATAGGCCCCGGCCCCGCGATGAAGATAGATGTCGAACTTCCAGCCCGATTTCGCGGCATTGTCGCCAAGAAGGCCGGCATCATAGGCCTCGTCGATAGCGGCCTGAAGACGGCGTGCCTCGTTCACGAACTCGCCGCGGATATAGATATAGGCGGCGTGGGCGCGCATGGCGAAGCCTGCGATCACGCAACCTTCCAGAAGCTTGTGCGGTTCGTGCCGGATGATGTCGCGGTCCTTGCATGTGCCGGGCTCGGACTCATCGGCATTGACAACAAGGTAATGCGGGCGGGCGCCGACTTCCTTCGGCATGAAGGACCATTTCCGCCCGGTCGGGAACCCGGCGCCACCGCGGCCGCGAAGCCCGGATGCCTTGATCCGCTCGACAATCTCGTCATGGCCAAGCTTCAGAAGCTTTGCCGTGTTGGACCAGTCGCCGCGCGCCTTCGCGCCCTTCAGGCCGGAATCGTCCCAGCCATAGAGGTTGGTGAAAATGCGATCTTCGTCTTTCAGCATTCGTCCCTCCCTATTCCGCCGGCTTCAGCGCCGTCAGGCTGGTAGCGCCGCCCGAGGCCTCGGACCCCGACCGGCCGGTCACTGACCCGACAGGCAGCGGCGCGTCGGCTTCAAGTGAATCCAGCAGCGCGCTGGTGCTGGCATAGTCCAGATCTTCGTAGAAATCATCATTCACCTGCAGGATCGGCGCATTCACGCAGGCGCCAAGACACTCGACCTCGAGAAGGGTGAATCGGCCGCATTCCGAGGTCTCGCCTGACGAGATGCCATACCGGTCCTTGATGCAGCGCATCATGTTGTCCGACCCGCGGAGCCAGCAGGGCGTCGTGGTGCAGGCCTGCAGGAAATATTTGCCGACAGGCTTCAGGTTAAACATGGTGTAGAAGGTCGCCACCTCCAGCACGCGTATTTCCGCCATGTCGAGCTTGCGGGCGATCAACTCGATCGCCGCCATCGGAATCCAGTTGTCATGCTGGCGCTGCGCCAGATCGAGCAAGGGCATCACCGCGCTGGCCTGGCGGCCCTTCGGATATTTCGCCATGATCCGCTTGATCTCCGCCTCGTTCTCGCGGGTGAAGGCGAAGCCGGCTGGCTGGTTCTCGGCAATCCGGGCGTCGATGCTCATCTGTCGATCTCACCAAAAACAATGTCGAGCGATCCGATAATGGCAACCGAATCGGCAAGCATGTGGCCGCGCGAGAGATAGTCCACGGCAGCCATGAAATAGAACCCCGGCGCGCGGATCTTGCAGCGGTAGGGCTTGTTCGATCCATCAGCGACAAGATAGACGCCGAATTCGCCCTTCGGCGCCTCGACAGCTGTGTAGCTGTCACCCTCGGGAACGTGGAAGCCCTCGGTGTAAAGCTTGAAATGATGGATCAGAGCTTCCATCGAATGCTTCATCTCGCCGCGTTTCGGCGGGGTCACCTTGTTGTTTTCGGCCAGAACCGCTCCGGCCGGCATGTTCTCGATGCACTGGCGGATGATCCGCAGCGACTGGCGCATCTCTTCCACCCGCACCAGATATCTCGCATAGCAGTCGCCAGTCTTGCCGATCGGCACGTCGAAATCCATTTCGGCATAGGCATCGTAAGGCTGCGACTTGCGAAGGTCCCACGCCACGCCGCTGCCACGAAGGCACGGACCGGTGATCCCCAGATCGAGCGCGGCTTCCTCGGTGATCACGCCGATATCCACGGTCCGCTGCTTGAAGATGCGGTTATCCGTCAGCAGCGTTTCAAGGTCATTGATGAAGGCCGGGAAACGCTCGGTCCAGTCGGCAATCTCGTCCAGCAGCCCGTCTGGCAGGTCCTGATGCACGCCGCCCGGGCGGAAATATGCGGCGTGAAGCCGGGCACCGCAGGCACGCTCGTAAAAGCCCATCAGCTCTTCGCGTTCCTCGAACCCCCACAGGAGCGGCGTCATCGCGCCGACATCGATGGCGAATGTTGTGAGGTTGAGCAGATGGTTCAGGATGCGCCCGATCTCGCAGTAGAGAACACGGATATACTGGCCGCGGCGCGGCACCTCGATACCGACAGCGCGCTCCACCGCCAGCGCCCAGGCATGCTCCTGGTTCATTGGCGAGACATAGTCGAGCCTGTCGAAATAGGGCAGCGCCTGCAGATAGGTCTTGTGCTCGATAAGCTTTTCGGTGCCCCGATGAAGAAGCCCGATATGCGGGTCGGCGCGTTCGATCACCTCGCCATCCATCTCCAGGACGAGGCGAAGCACACCATGGGCTGCCGGGTGCTGCGGGCCGAAATTCATCGTGATCGGCTTGATCTGCATCTCTGCCATGATCTGCTCCTCACCCTTCCCCGTTGGCTTTTTCATCGCCCGGGATCTGCGCCTGCATGCCTTCCCACGGGCTCAGGAAGTCAAAATCACGGAATTCCTGCACCAGCGACACAGGTTCGTTCACGACGCGGCGCTGCGTATCGTCGTAGCGCACCTCGACATGTCCGGTCAGCGGGAAATCCTTGCGAAGCGGGTGCCCCTCGAATCCGTAATCCGTGAGAAGACGGCGCAGGTCAGGATGACCGGCGAAAAAGATGCCGAACATGTCCCAGGCCTCTCGTTCAGCCCAGTTGGCGGCGCTATAGACCGTCGTGGCAGACGGCACCGCCTGGCCCTCCGCGACCGCAACAAGGATTCGCATGCGCATGTTGTTCCGCATCGACAGCAACTGATAGACCATTTCGAAGCGTTCCGGTCGTTCCGGGTAATCGACAGCCGTCAGATCTGACAGCTGGTTGAAGGCGGCATGGCGATCATCGCGAAGCGCGGACAGAACGCCGACAACAGCGCCGACACCGGTACGAAGAACAAGCTGGCCGCGCGAGACCTGCGCCTCGATCAGCGAGTCGCCAAGAAGCTGACGGACATGATCACACATCGAGTCCAGCATCGATGTGGCAATGTCCGGGCTTTCTGTATCTGCGGCGTTGGCGTCGGTCATTCAACAGGTCCTATGGCCGTCGGTGGCGGCATGTGGAAACCGGCCGCGATGCGAAGCCGGCAGGGTGCCTGTGGTCATCACCATGGGGGGAACAGTTGCCAGGCACCTCGGCACCACCCCCCGAAAACATGTTCAAGGTCAGTCGCGCGCGATGGTCGCGGTGCGTCTGATCTTCTTCTGAAGCTGAAGCAACCCGTAAATCAGGGCTTCGGCAGTCGGCGGACAGCCGGGGACATACACGTCAACCGGGACAATCCGGTCGCAACCGCGCACCACGGCATAGGAATAATGATAATAGCCGCCGCCATTGGCGCAGGACCCCATGGACAGCACCCAGCGCGGCTCCGGCATCTGGTCATAGACCCGGCGCAGCGCCGGTGCCATCTTGTTGGTCAGCGTGCCGGCAACGATCATGACATCGGACTGCCGCGGGCTGGGGCGAAACAGCATGCCATAGCGATCCATGTCATAGCGGCTGGCAGCCGAATGCATCATCTCCACAGCACAGCATGCAAGGCCAAAGGTCATCGGCCATAGCGAACCGGAACGCGCCCAGTTGAAGAGCTTGTCGGCGCTGGCGATCACAAAGCCACGGTTTGTGATCTCGTCACCAACAGCCTTGAGAATGGCGTCCTGGTCGGGTCCGGGCGGTATCGGCGCCGCGGTTCGAGGGTCGATCACTCCCATTCCAGGGCCCCTTTCTTCCATTCGTAGATGAAGCCGATGGTCAGCACGGCAAGAAACAGCATCATCGACCAGAAGCCGAACATGCCGATGCCGCCGAGCGAGACAGCCCACGGGAACAGGAACGCGACCTCAAGATCGAAAATGATGAACAGAATGGCAACAAGGTAGAAACGAACATCGAATTGGCGGCGGGAATCGTCGAACGCGTCAAAGCCGCATTCATAGGCCGCCATCTTTTCATCATCAGGACGCTGGTTGCCCAGAATCAGCGATGCGCTGACCATGGCGATGGCCAGCCCGACGGCGATCGCGAAGAACACCGCGATCGGCAGATATTCAGAGAGAAGTTCAGGCACCTGGTTATCCGCTCCCACTACGAAAACCTTCGGGTTGAATAATTCAGCACCGTGTCAAAAGCAAGCCAAACCGGACGAATGAACAGAGATAAAATGCCGCTGTCCGTCGGCGCGCCCCTATTTTCCGGCTCCTCCAAATTTCCACCGCTCACCATGGGTCAAAGCCCGAAACCTGTCTTCGGTGATACCCGCATTGCGCAGGGCGGCCCGAAGCCTCACCGGCGGCTCGGCCAGAGGCTCAAGCGTCAGCTTGAACGTGCCCCAGTGAACAGCCACCGCAAGGCCGGCATCCAGATCCTTGAACACCTGCACCGCCTCTTCAGGGGTGCAATGTGATTCACGCATGAAGTCGCGCGGCTCATACGCCCCGATGGGGATGGCGGCGAAGTCTGGTGCGCCAAGGCGCTCGCGGGTGAGCGTGAAATCAGCCCCATATCCCGTATCGCCCGCGAAATAGAACCGGAAGCCGTCAGGGAAGGTGATCATGAATCCCGCCCACAGGGTCTTGTTGCGGTCAAAGGGTGTTCGTGACGCCCAGTGGCGGACCGGTGTCGCGGTCACAGTGACGCGTCCGGCTTCCCAGCTCTCCCACCAGTCGATCTCGACAACATTCGCAAATCCCGCCTTTCTGACGTGGCGCTCCAGGCCAAGTGGCACGACAAACCGTATATCAGGCTGGATTGCGGCAAGCCGTCTCAATCCCGGAAGGTCAAGATGGTCGTAATGCGCATGCGATATCACGGCGACATCCACAGGCGGCAGATTTTCGGGGCTGTAGGCTGCCGGCACCACGCGTTTCGGGCCGCTGAAACTGAAGGGGGAGGCACGCTCGGAAAACACCGGGTCGGTCAGCACGCTCACCCCGTCATGCCGGAACAACAGCGACGCATGCCCGATCCAGGTCACATGACTGTCACCGTCATCAACAGGTTGCGCCGACGGGTCGAGAAGGGGAAAGCCGTCACGTTCCGCAGGGTCCGTCTCGCGCGTGAGGAATCTGCCTGCCAGCCCCAGCACATCAAGCACCCCTTTGTCGTTCCGGTATCCGGCCGGATGCTGGAACCTGTTGGTGGCTTCATCATATTGCGGCGATTGCATATAGGGCTTCATCGAGCTGCATCCTGTCAGTGCGAGAGCCAAAACCATCGCCTGAGCGACGACACGCAAGAAAGTGAACATCGGATATGTCCTGCTGTGGGAGGCCTGTCCAACATGGTTGGATTCTCCCAGTGGGGGATAAAGCCGGAAACCGGATAAGGCAAGGGACGCCGGATGGAATCGGCATGGACATTCCGGCTGATTCCGTGATTAGTGGCACGTCGCTGGGCGACAGCGCCGACAGAATGGCCAAGGACTGGATTCTGATGACACGCAACACCGCCATGCTGCTGATTATAACCGGCGCAAGCTTCATGAGCTTTGTCGGTCTGTTGATGCGGCTGCTCGAGACAAACGACGGCATGCTGATCCTGTTCTACCGGTCGATAACACTTGCCGGCATGGTCGCTCTTGTCGCCTGTCTTCGTCGCCGGAAATCGCCGCTGAACTTCCTGCGCTCGCTTGACCGCACAGACGCGCTGATGGGCGCGGCGCTTGCCGTCGCCTTTGCCACCTATGTGTTCGCCATGCTGCTGACCTCGGTCGCCTCGACACTTCTTCTTCTGACCCTATCGCCCTTCTTTGCCGCCATTCTGGGGTGGATCTGGATCGGGGAGACACCTCACCGGCTGACCTGGCCGGCCATGATCGCGGCCCTGGTCGGGGTGGCGCTGATGCTTGGTGACGGCATCGCGCTTGGCCGGACCACAGGAAACCTTGTCGCGCTTGCCTCGGCCTTCAGTTTCGCAGTGATGCTTGTGCTGGCGCGCCGCAGCGGGCGCAGCGATGTTCTAGGCGGCACATTCCTTGGCGGGGCAGGATGCGTGTTCATTGGCGCGCTCGCCAGCCTGACTGTCGGCGACGGCCTCACCATCTCCACCGCCGATCTTCTGCTCACGCTGTTCATGGGGGCTTTCACCATCGGGATCGGCATCGCGCTTGTGACCTGGGGAACAGGATATGTGCCGGCGGCGGAGGTAAGTCTGCTTGTATTGATCGAGAGCGTTCTGGGACCTATCTGGCCGTGGATTTTTCTGGGTCAGGCAATGACCATGACGGAAATCGGTGGTGGCGCGCTGGTGCTGGCCGCAGTGGCCGGCCTCGCACTGGCAACACGCGAGACAGAATCCGATGTGAAGACTGGCGCAGCCTAAAGACTGGCGCAATATAAAGGCGGGCACCACATGACCAAAGGCAAGACAGCTCTGTTCGGATTGAAGGACGATGGATAAGCATCAGCACCCTGCCCCGCCACTGGCCAGCCTGATGGGATTTGGCGGTCTCATCCCGTTCTTCATCTGCGCCGGCGCCGCGCATAGCGGTGTATCGCCCTGGGCGGGCCTCGCGCTTGTCATCATCGGCATCTACGGCGCGGTGATCCTGAGCTTTGTTGGCGCCGTCCATTGGGGTCTGGCAATGACGGGAAGCCGCAGCCCCGCCTGGTTCGTCTGGTCTGTCGTGCCGGCACTCTATGCCTGGATTCCGATTGTTTTCCTCGATTCCCGAACGGCGCTGCTGGCGCTGGTGCCGGGATTCCTGATCAGCTGGAGCGTCGATCGCCACGCCGCCGCGGCCGGGCTGCTGCCGACCTGGTACATGCAGCTTCGCCATATGCTGACACTTGGTGCCTCGATGGCGCTTGCCGCGGCATCACTGGCACCGCCGCCCTATTTCCACGGGTGACTGACGAGACCTCAGTTGCGCGCGCGGATCATCATCAGATTGCCGACCATCACCAGCGCCAGACCGGCAAGCGCCAATGAGGACCATTCATAGCCCTCATAGATCGCCGAAATCAGCAGCGCGAACACCGGGAAGACGACAGTGGCGTAAGCTGCCCTGCCAGGCCCGATGCTTCCGATCAGACTCAGATAGCTGATGAAGGCAAGCACCGAGGAAATCACGATAAGCCAGGCAAGGCTGCCAAGATAGACTGCTGTCGGGTCGATGATGAAATCATGCCCGCGCACAACCGACACGAGACCAAGGAAGCCGGTGCCATAGACCATGCCCCAGCTTGTCGAGGCCAGAACATGAACGCCGCGCTTCTGGCTTGCAGCCGAGACGAGATTGCCGATGCAAAAGCTCAAGGTCCCGGCCCCGCCAAGCATCAATGCCAGCGCGACCGTCGGCGACATCTGCAGTTCAGGCGCAAAGATCAGGCCAAGTCCCGCCAACCCGATCACCGAGGCCGCAAGCTGAACCGGTTGCGGCCATGATCTGGCAAGAGCCGCCACCATCAGGACATTGATCAACGAGGATGTGGACAGGATCACCGCCAAAAGCCCGGAGGCGGCGAACAGGCTGGCATTGTAATAGAGGGCGAAGTTCGTCGAGAACAGAAAGACGCCAAGCATGGCGAAGCGCACATGTTCCTGCCGGCCATACCGCAGGGTGACGCCGCGCCAGCGCGAGAGCGCAAGCATGAAGGTCGCCGCCACGGCAAACCGCCAGACAAGCGACACCTCCACCGCAACCACGCCCATCTGCAGGGATAGAGGGTACCAGCTTGTCGACCAGGCGAAGACAACCCCAGCATAAAGAAGGAAATCCAGGGGACGCATGATGGAAACAGTACCTAGGACGTGATTGTGGTTGTGAAATCGGCGGCCAGCGCCACCTCGATCAGTTCAAGATCCGCGCTGCATCCCGAGAAGCATGCCGGCCGCCCCGGCGGAATGACGAAAGCGTCACCGGCGGTCAGTTCGAAATCAGGCTCCCCGTCCACCGACAGCGTCATGCCGCCGGTCTTGACCAGATGGAAGAGGATATCGCAGTCATGGGTTGCGGTGACGCTCTCGCCACCTTGCCATTTCGCGACCTCCACGCCGGCGACGCCATTGGTGCCGGCGGCGATGCCGGTGTCGCGCGCGGTGAAGCCTGGAAGACGCCATTCACGCCACTCCGCCTCTGCTTCACGATGATGGACAAAGCTCTGTCCCTGGAACCGGCGGTCCGGATTCGCCGGCCCGTTCGGCAGCGTCATCTCATGGTCGATGGTGGTGACATGCTCGGCCGGGACACCGATTTCCAGCACCTCGATATTGTCCGAGGCATAAAGAACACGGTGCCTTATCTCCGGGGGCTGGATCACACAGTCGCCGGCATGAAGACGGAATTCGGGGCCCTGGTCCTCATAGACAAGATCCACCCAGCCGGCGAGGCAGAAAATCAGCTGAAATCCGACAGTGTGATAATGCACCATATCCGGCACCGGCCCGCCATCCGGAATGCGGATATGGCTGGCGATGATCGATCCGCCAAGCCGGTCGGGGATGAGGTCGCGATATTGCATGCCGGCACGACCGATGACCCAGGGGGCCTGGTCGGCGAGACGACGCACGATGTAGCTGTGTCTTGTCTCCGGCATGATCATCGGCGGGTCGCGCCTTGCGATCTCGACGCGCATGCCGTTCGGCGCGGTCAGCACGGCCGCGCCATCGGCGACATCAGCGGGATTCTCGACCAGAAGACGCAGCACCGGCAGCGGCGCGCCCTTCTCCATCCGCGAATCAAGCCGGATCCGCACGCCATGTCCGGAAAGCACTGCCACCGCCGGATCGTCTGCCGGAAAAATCTCGTCCAGCCGGAACCCGAGCTGCTTCGTGAAGAACGGCATGTCGTCGCGCAAGCCGACAGAGGGCACCAGGATTTCCGCACGAGCCTCGTTCAGCGGGCCGGTCCCGTCAGCCATTGCCAGCCTCGCTGATCTGCCAGCCATCGGCATCGATCTCGAGGAACGCCTCGACCGCCGCGGATGCGATCACCGTCGGCCCGTCCTGCTCGGGGTCCTCGATATTCAGCCCTCCCATCACGACCTCGACCTGCGGATTGCCGCGCGGCAGGCTGGCGGCGACAGCGCCGACATCGACCTGGCCCGGGTTCTGCACGCCGATGGTCACCTTGACGAGCATGTCACGGTGATTGTAGCCGCATGAGCGGAACAGCGAGAGCGAACTGTGTCCGATCGCGTCGCGAACGGCGCGGCAGGCGGCCTTGGTGTAGTCGCCGCCATACAGATCCGTGCCGGTGCCCATTTCCAGGATCAGGCGCTTCATGCCGCACCTTCCCGGCGCGGGGCTTCAACCCGTTCCATGTCGAATGAAATGACAATCGCGGCATTCGCAAGAATCGTGACACCAGTGCCGTCGGGCTTGGCTATGTCCAGACCGCCGGTCACCACATTGACCGCGCACTGGCCATAGGGAAGCACCGCCCTGATCTCTTCGATGTCAACAGCGCCGGGCTGCTGAACGCCGATCTCGACATCAACAAGCATATCCGACTTGTCGAAGCCGAAGGCTTCGGCAAAACTGACCGAATTGCGCCACAGCGCATCCTGAAGGGCGCGCACAGCGGCACGGGTGTAATCCCCCTTGCGAAGGGACGTTCCCATCCCGAGTTCGAGTGCCATTCGCGTCTTTGCCATCTATTGCCTTCCTGATAAGCCTTCACCGTTTCCCGACGGTTCCGTTGCCAGTGGTTCTGTTGCCAGTGGTTCTGTTGCCGGCGGTTCTAGACGCCGTGAAGATTGCGCGCCGCATCATCCCATCCAATGCTGATTCTGCCGTCGACAGAGACGATCAGCGGCCGCTTCATCAATGTTGGATGCAGCGTGATCAGCGCTACCGGATCCATCTGCCGGCTTGCCTCGTCAAGGTCGCGCCAGGTTGTCGATCGCCTGTTGACCAGCCTTTCCGCGCCATGGGCCTGAAGCGCGGTGCGAAGCACCGTCTCGCCGACACCATCCTCGCGCACGTCGCGAACATCCGGACGCACGCCTGCCGCCTGCAGCGCCTTCAGCGCGGCGCGGCAGCTGTCACAGGATTTCAATCCATAGAATGTAACGGACATGCAACTGGGCTCCGGTCTGCTGGCCTGACTATAAACCGGTGCAATGGAACCATGCAATCTTGCTGGCCAACGCTGGCCGGACTGTGTCAAAACCACCAGACACCTGTGCCCGCAGGCGGATATCAACCCCTCCTGCGGCAGCTTTTCTGTGAGGCGTTCGGATGATCTGTGACGTGATGCGTGCCGAAACTGGCACAGAGGCCGCAAACACCCTCTTGAAGTCCGTCAGCATCAGACCGGAAAGACTGTCGTGATCGGCTGGCTGGACCGCAAACAGCCTGCCCTGCTGTCGCTGATCATGCTTGTCCTGCTGGCCACCCTGTACAGCCTCGGATTTCTGTCGGCTTCGCTTGCCACCATCGAGACCGGCCCGGTGGCCGCCGGCGCGCTGCGGGTGATCTTTGCGTCCCTGTTCCTGATGTTGGTCGCCCGCATCACAGGCACGGGCTTTGTCCGCGGCAAGGTGATGTGGCGTTACGCGTCGATCTATGGGGTGCTGTGCATGGCAGTGCCCTTCACCATCCTTCCCTGGACGCTGACCTATCTCAGCAACGCGACAGCCGCGATCTACTATGCGGTGATCCCTATTGAGGTGCTGGTGCTCTCGCGGCTCTTTCTTGGCACCCCTGTCTCGCTTCGCAAATGGACCGGATTCGCGATCGCGTCGGCCGGGCTGATCTTTCTGGCGCTGTCCGGATCACAGGGCGCCGAGGACACCATGGCCGCGCCGCAGCTTCGCCCCGATGCCGGGATGCCGCTCTGGGTGCCGCATGTCGTCTGCCTTGCAACCGCCGTCTGCATCGCCATGGGGGCGGTGCTGTTCCAGACCATGCCGAAGGTATCGCCGGTGGCGATCACCGCCTCGGCGCTGTTGATGGGCAATCTGGTGGCGGTGCCGGCATTGGCGCTGGCGTTGCCGGAGTCAGTCCCCTCGCCGACCGCCTTTTTCTGGGTCCTTGTCGGCGGGGTGCTCTCAACCGGCTGCGGAATGATCGTCCGCGGCATG
>JBMHCH010000139.1:0-9657 GCA_049890015.1 Puniceispirillaceae bacterium (SeqCode) | reverse complement strand
TGCCGAGATCTCGCCGCGCACCTTCTCTGTTCTGGTGCGGCCCGGGTCCTGCCTGTCGCAGCTGCGTCTGCGGCGCGGCCCGGCGGCGATGTCGGATGACGCGATGGCCCGGCTGCAGCGCGATGTCGGGCTTGTCCGCGGCGCAAGCGACGTCGATATCCGCGACGGGGTGGCGCTCGGTGTCAATCTGACCCCGACCGGGCCGGATGACATCATCGGCTGGCGCGCGCGCAAGCATGCCGGTCTTGTCGATATCGACGCGCCGGCAAGCTGCCAGGTCAATGATTTCTGGGAACGGCTGACGACATCGGACCTTGTCGCGGGTGGCCTGGTGCTGCATCCGGATGAATTCTACATTCTGGCAAGCCGCGAATTCGTGACGGTGCCGCGCGACCATGCGGCCGAGATGCGGGCCTATGACACGCGTGTCGGTGAATTCCGCGCGCATTACGCCGGCTTCTTCGACCCCGGCTTCGGCATGGCCGAACTCGGCGCCAGCACGACCCGCGCTGTTCTCGAGGTGCGATCGCATGATGTTCCCTTCCTGATCGAGGAGGGCCAGACTGTCTGCCGCCTTGTCTATGAACCGATGGCCGAGGTGCCGGACGCGCTGTATGGCGCGGCGGGGTCGAGCTCGAACTACCAGTCGCAGGGCCTGCGACTGGCAAAGCACTTTATCCAGGACTGAGACGCGCCGGGACCGCAAGCCGGGGCCGGCCGGCAAAGGCCGCCCGACATCTCAGGTTGACAAGACCCCCCAAAATGCGGAATTTGGCGGTCTTCCGACGCTGTTAGCAACACCACCGGCACCGCTGTCGACGGGCTGGTGGTTTGGTTTTTCCGGCGCCGGAAACCGTAAAGATAAACCGTAACGAAACACAGACCGCGGACAAGACCGAGAGATGAGCGCCTCGCACCCGACAGACATGCCGGCCAAGCCGGCCCCCTCGCCAGCCGCCACCAGCGCGGTGATGAAGACCTACGGGCGCGCCGATCTTGCCTTTGTGAAAGGCGAGGGAAGCTGGCTGATCACCGAGCATGGCGAGCGGTATCTCGACTGCGCCAGCGGAATCGCGGTGAACACGCTTGGCCATTCGCATCCGGCCCTGGTGGCGGCGCTTCGCGACCAGGCGGGCAAGCTGTGGCATACCTCCAACCTTTACCGTATTCCGGGCCAGGAAATCGTTGCGGCGAAGCTTGCCGCGGCGACCGGGCTCGACCAGGTCTATTTCTGCAATTCCGGGGCCGAGGCGAATGAATCAGCGGTGAAGATCGCGCGCCGCGCCGCGCATGAACGCGGCGAGACCGACCGCATGACCATCCTGTGCGCCACCGGCTCCTTCCACGGGCGCACGCTCGGCATGCTGGCGGCGACCGACAAGCCTGCCAACCGTACCGGTTTCGGCCCGATGCCGGAGGGTTTCGAGCATGTTCCCTTCGGCAATCTGAACGCGCTTCGTGACAGGCTCGGCCCGCATGTGGCAGCTATCATGATAGAGCCGGTCCAGGGCGAGGGCGGGGCGCGCGATGCGCAGGACGAGTATCTTCGCGGGGTGCGCGAGGCGGCCGACGAATTCGGCGTTCTGGTGATCGCCGACGAGGTGCAGTCCGGCATCGGCCGCACCGGCACCCTGTTCGCCTACCAGACAGCCGGCATCCGTCCTGACATCATCGCCGTCGCCAAGGGGCTTGGCGGCGGTTTTCCGGTCGGCGCGGTGATCGCCAGCGCCGAGGTCGGCAACGCGATGACGCCGGGAACACACGGCTCGACCTTTGCCGGCAACCCGCTGGCGATGGCGGTTGCCGAGGTGGTTCTTGACGAACTTTCGGCGCCGGGCTTTCTTGCCGATGTGCGCCGCCGCGCCGATATCATGGTCGCCGCGCTTCGCGAGGTCATGGCGCGCCATGACGCCATGATCGTCGAGGTCCGCGGCCGCGGTTTCCTGTGCGGTGTGCGGCTTGCCGATGATCTTGCCGCCGGCGATGTCGTCGCGGCGCTCCGCGATGCCGGGGTGCTGACCGCGCCCGCCGCCGAGAACACGGTCCGCTTCCTGCCGCCGCTGACCATCAGCGAGGAGGAAATCGGGCTTGCCGTGTCGCGTTTTGACGGGGTGCTCGCCGCGCTTGGCGGGGCCGGGGACGACAAGTCCGGGAAAGACAGCTGATGAGACATTTCCTCGATCTGCGGGATTTTGACAGCGCAACGCTGCAGGGAATCCTCGACAATGCGGCAGGCATGAAATCCGCGCTGAAGTCCGGCCTGGCCAGGGAACGTCCGCTTGAGGGCAAGTCGGTTGCGATGATCTTCGAGAAACCCTCGACCCGCACCCGCGTGTCCTTCGAGGTCGGCATCACCCAGCTTGGCGGCACGCCGCTGATGCTGTCGGCGCAGGACCTTCAGATCGGGCGCGGCGAGAGCATCGAGGACACGGCGCGGGTTCTGTCGCGCTATGTCGATGCCATCACCATCCGCTGTTTCGCGCATGACACGCTTCTTACCCTTGCCGAGCACGCCAGCGTTCCGGTGGTGAACGCGCTGACGGCGCGATCGCACCCCTGTCAGATCATGGCTGATCTGCAGACGATGATCGAGCGCCATGGCCCCCTTGAAGGACAGACCGTCACCTGGGTCGGGGATGGCAACAATGTCGCTGCCAGCTGGATCGAGGCAGCGGCCCGCTTCAATTTCCAGCTTCGCCTTGCCTGTCCCGAAGGCTATGCGCCGCCTGCCGATCTGGTGGCCTGGGCGCGGGCGGAGGGTGCCGATCTGGTGCTGTATGATTCGGCGCTCGAGGCTGCGAAGGGGACACAGACCCTGGTGACAGATGTGTGGATTTCCATGGGTGACGAGGAAGGAACGCGCCGCGAGGATTTCAAGCCGTTCCAGGTGAATGATGAGCTGCTGGCCGCCGCCGCAGGCGATGCCATAGTCATGCACTGCCTTCCGGCCTGGCGCGGCATGGAAATCACCGAGGCGGTGATAGACGGGCCGCAATCGGCGGTGTTCGACGAGGCGGAAAACAGGCTGCATGCGCAAAAGGCTGTCCTGGCCTGGTGTGTCGGCGGCAATTAGGACATGTGGCGGCAAGCCCGCGACGTCCCGAAACCCTTCTGCGGAGTATGATGTGGCTGTGAATGACCCTGCCAGACCGGGCGCCCTGATCCTGCCTTTCTATCTTGCCGGCGAAGACGGCGACAGCGCGCTGATCCGCGGCCGTCTGGCGTCGGTCGGCGGTCCGGCGACAAGCATTCTGGACCGTCACGGCTATCCCGAGGCGGTCGCAAGCCTTCAGGCAGAGGCGATGGCGATCGCCGCCTGTCTGTCCACCTTCATGAAGTTCGACGGGGTCTTTACGCTTCAGGCCAAGGGCAACGGCTATGTAAAGACGCTTCTAGCCGATGTGACGTCGGACGGGGCGCTTCGGGGCTATGCCGCCTTCGATGACGAGACAGACCCGCCGGTCAGCGAAGACATGGTGGCTGGCATGCCGGCAAGCGTCCCGGCCCTTCTTGGCGAAGGCTATGCCGCCTTCACTGTCGATCAGGGGGGCGAGAACGGCCGCTATCAGGGCATTGTGGAGCTTGGCGGCGAGACCCTCAGCGATGCGGCGATGGCCTGGTTCGCCAACTCCGAGCAGGTGGACAGCCATATCGTCGCTGCCGCCGGACAGGGCGCCAAGGGATGGACGGCGAGCGCGCTGATGGTGCAGCGGGTGGCGGCCGAGGGCGGCACCGCTGGTTCTGGTGCCGGAGCTGATCAGGATGACGCCTGGAACACGGCCGAAACGCTGCTTCGCTCGGTCACCCGTGAGGAGCTTGTCGATCCGGGGCTGGCCGCCGAGGATCTGGTGTTCCGCCTGTTCAACGCGCTTCGCCCGCATGTCGCCCCGGCGCGGCCAGTGGCGGATCTGTGCCGGTGCAGCCCGGAAAAGGTCGAGGCGGTTCTCTCGCGGATGTCCG
Organism: Puniceispirillaceae bacterium (SeqCode); assembly: GCA_049890015.1. Lineage (GTDB taxonomy): Bacteria > Pseudomonadota > Alphaproteobacteria > Puniceispirillales > Puniceispirillaceae > UBA8309. The sequence goes on along the minus strand of JBMHCH010000139.1, from coordinate 5,697 downwards.
CCGAGGAGCTTGCCGATCTTGTCGCGGAGTCCGGCATGGTCGAGGTGACCTGCGAATTCTGCAAGACCATGCGCGCCGTGGATCCCGGGCTGTCGCGGCACTAGGTCACCAGACAGCATAGCTGCCATATTGATGCCGCCTTCTGATCCTAGAGTCGCGCTGATCTGATTTGGAGAGTCCCAGATGCGAAAGACGGCCCTTCCGCTACTTCTTCTGGCGTTGCTGGCAAGCGCCTGCACCGCCACCTCTCCGCCGCCGCCGCAGGTGACGGTCACCGAGGCCAGTTTCCAGTCGGTGCCGCTGAACGCGCGTCGTCTCGAGATCATCGAGAACTGGCGGATGCCGATCGAGGCACCCTATATAGGCCATCTTCAGCAGCCCTATCCCAGCAATCTGATTTCCGGCTGGGCAGCGCAGGTGCTGACCCCGGCCGGGGGCAGTGGAGAGCTGATCCTCGATATCTCGCGCGCCGCGGTGATCAAGGAAAAACTGCCATTGAAGGTCGGGCTGGCGAATGCGCTGACCGATCAGCAGGAGAGCCGCATCAAGGTGGAGTTCGAGGCGCAGCTGATGTGGCTTCAGCCTGTCGGCGGCGCGCAGGCGATGGTCAGGCTTGCATCCTCGCATGCTGTCACGATTCCCGAATCCTCCAGCGCCAATGACCTGCAAAGGGCGGTGAATGAAAGTCTGAAAGCCGCCCTTGCCGGTCTTGACAGACAGGCCCGCGCCGAGCTGGCAAAGCTGGACGGCATCATCCTTCCCTAGTCGCCGGCTCTCCGGACAGGACGAACTCCGGCGGCGCCGAAGCTCTATTGACGCCAGAACCCGGGGTTCAGCATCACCAGCACGGTGAACAGCTCGAGCCTGCCAAGAAGCATGCCGAAGGCCATGATCCATTTCGCCAGGTCCGGCATGGCAGCGAAATTGCCTTCGGCCCCGATCATGTTCCCAAGTCCCGGTCCGACATTGCTGATCGAGGTGGCAGCCCCCGACAGGGCGGTGATGAAATCGAGCCCCAGCGCGCCAAGCGCGATGGCCAGCATCACGAAACAGATGATGTAGAGGTAGAAGAACCCCATCACCGAATCCATCACCTCGTTCGATACCGGCCGCTTGTTGTAATAGGCCAGGATCACGGCATGAGGGCTGAGAAGACGTCCGATCTGCACCCGCGCCGTTGTCGCCAGAACCTGAAGCCGGAACATCTTGATGCCGCAGGTGGTCGACCCGCCGCAGCCGCCGACAAACATCGCGATCAGCAGCAGCGTCGAGGCGAAACCGCCCCAGGCCGAGAAATTCGCGCTGCCATACCCGGTTCCCGTCATGATCGATACGGCATTGAAGCTGGCCTGCCGGATCGCCACTGTCACCGGCATGCCATTGCTGCTGAGATGCCAGATGAGGATCAGCACAACCGTGACAAGAAGCACCAGGAACCAGCGGACCTGCGGGTCCTGCAGCAGCGGTTTCCAGCCGCCGCGGACCATTGCCAGATAATGCGCGAAGGGAAGGCTGCCGATAATCATGCCGAAAATCACGATCCACTCGATCGCCACCGAATCGAACGCCGCGATCGAGGCGGTGCGGGTGGAATAGCCGCCTGTGGCGATCGTCGTCATGGCATGGGCAATGGCATCGAAACTGCTCATCCCGGCCATCGACAGCATGATGGCCCAGATCGCTGTCAGGCTGGCATAGACAAGGCCGATGCCGCCGGCAAGCTGCGCCGCCCGCGGCACCACCTTGTCGGCGCTGTCATAGGATTCGGTGCGGAACAGCTGCATGCCGCCGACCGACAGCATCGGCAGGACCGCCATCGCCATCACGATGATGCCGACGCCGCCAAGCCATTGCAGAAGCGCCCGCCAGATCAGGATGCCTGGCGAGGCCATTTCGATCTGCTGCAGCACTGTTGACCCGGTCGTGGTGATGCCGGACACAGATTCGAAAATGGCATCGGTGAAGCTGAGCTGCAGCTCGCTGAACATGAACGGAAGCGCGCCGAACAGCCCGATCGAGATCCAGGATCCGTAGGTCAGCAGAAACGCCTGGCGGAGCCCCAGATCAAACCCGTCGCGCTGCGAGGTGGCAAGCCAGACCGATACCCCGACAAAGGCTGTCAGCAGCGATGACAGGGCAAAGACCTGCCAGTCCGGCGCGCCGAAATACAGATCGAAGCACATCGGGATCAGCATCGCCGCCGCGAGGATGGTTGTCAGCAGACCAAGGATGTTCAGGACCGGTGAGAGGGTCATAGCCCGGGCACCCATTCTGGCAAGTTTCTTCCGACTTGATGCGGCGGATCATAGCCGATCGGCAGGAAAGGTCACAGAAAAATCCGGCGCCGCCGCGCCGCGGCTATCCGAGGCGTGTCTGCTCGAGGAAGCGCCGCTGCAGGTCGGTGTCGCTCTGGAACAGGCCGGTGAAGCGGGTGGTCACCATGGATACGTCAGGCTTTCGCACGCCGCGGGTGGTCATGCACTGGTGCTGGGCGTCGATCAGAATCGCCACGCCGCGCGGCTTCAGCGCTGTCTGGATGCAGTCGGCGACCTGCGCCGTCAGCGTCTCCTGCGTCTGCAGGCGCCGCGCAAAGCTGTCGAGGACGCGGGCAAGCTTCGAGATCCCGACAACCCGGCGGTCCGGCATATAGGCGATATGCGCCGTTCCCAGGATCGGCACCATGTGGTGTTCGCAATGGCTTTCCATGCGGATGGACCGCAGCATCACCATGTCGTCATAGCCCTCGACTTCCTCGAAGGTGCTGTTCAGAAGGGCCGCCGGGTCCTCGTCATAGCCGACGCAGAACTCCTCCCAGGCGCGGGCGACGCGCGCCGGGGTTCCCATCAGGCCTTCGCGGCCGACATCCTCGCCGACCCAGCGAAGCAGGGTCTCGACGGCGGCCTCGGCCTCGGCGCGGCTTGGGCGGGTGGTGCTGGTCTTGCCGGCTGGCTTGCCGTTGCCATTGTCATAGGGTGTCATCGAGCTGTCCTGTCAGGTGACCCTGCGCCGACGCGCCCCGCATCGAGGCTGGTCGCCGCACATCGCGATTATATGGAGGTAAAGCCCCTATATGGCAACATCTTAGGTTGATTTTGGCAACAGGCGGCATGGAGGCTGTCTGGCGGCGACACAATTAAGGGCTTTGCCGCGATGACGGGAGCGGATACCCTGCCGGCATGCGGGTGTAGCTCAGTTGGTAGAGCACGAGCTTCCCAAGCTTGGGGTCGCGGGTTCGAACCCCGTCGCCCGCTCCAGATACACGGATGCTCAGGATATGTGGGGTGCCGGCCAGAGCGTTCGGATATGAAACCGGCCGGAGATGAGGGCCAGCTATGAGGGCCGGATATGAAAAAGGCGGGGAGAGCCCCGCCTTTTCCTGTTTCGGATCTGTGGTTTCGGCTGTGCGCCGGCGCCTCAGCAGGCCGCCACGGCGCGCTTTGCCATCTCGACGACCAGATGCGCGCGGTAGTCGGGCGCGGCGTGGATGTCGCCGATCATCTCATCGGCATCGACCGAGGCCCCGTCCAGCGCGGCTGCATCGAAACTGCCGCCAAGCGCGGCCTCCATGCCGGCATGGCGGAACACGCCGTCGCTTCCGGCGCCGGTCACGGCAAGCCGGACCCCGTCATCGCCCGACGAGACGAACACCCCGACCATGGCGTAGCGCGAGGCCGGATTGGGGAATTTCACATAGGCAGCCTTCGCCGCCTTGGGAAAGCTCACCGCGGTGATCATCTCGTCCTCGTCAAGCGCCGTCTCGAACATGCCGGTGAAGAAATCATCGGCGGCGATATCGCGCTTGCTGGTGTGGACAGTGCCGCCAAGGCCGAGAACGGCCGCCGGATAGCAGGCCGAAGGGTCGTTGTTGGCCACCGATCCGCCAATGGTGCCGCGGTTGCGGACCTGGCGGTCGCCAATGCCGCCGGCAAGAGCCGCCAGCGCCGGGATCGCCTTCCGGACGACGTCCGATTCGGCGACATCGACATGCCTGGTCATGGCCCCGATGCGGATGGCGCTGCCGGTATCCTCGATCCCGGCAAGGCCGCATCCTGCCAGGTCGACAAGGGCTTCCGGGCTGGCAAGCCGCTGCTTCATCGTCGGGATCAATGTCATGCCGCCGGCAAGAAGCTGGCCGCCTTTCGACATCCGGCCGACAGCATCCTCGGTGCTTGCGGCCTTCACATAGCTTGTCTGATACATGTGGATCCTCCCTTATTCAGCAGCTTGCGCCTGCGCGGCGTCATTGATCGCCCGCCACACCTTTTCCGGCGATGCCGGCATCGACATGTCGGTGACGCCAAGCGGGGCCAGCGCGTTGATCACGGCATTGATCAGCGCCGGGGGCGAGGCGATCGCCCCGGCCTCGCCGCATCCCTTCACGCCAAGATCATTATGCGTGCAGGCGGTCACGGTGTAATCCACCTTGAAGTCCGGCAGATCATCCGCGCGCGGCATGCAGTAGTCCATGTAGGACGCGGTGACCAGCTGTCCGGTCTCGTCATAGGAGGCGTTCTCCATAAGCGCCTGGCCGACGCCCTGGGCAATGCCGCCATGTACCTGACCCTCGACAATCATCGGGTTGATCAGGTTGCCGAAATCGTCACAGCAGGCCCAGTCGACAAGCTGCACAACGCCGGTGGCGGGATCGATCTCGACCTCGGCGATATGCGTTCCGGACGGGTAGGTGAAGTTCAGCGGATCATAGAACGCTGTCTCCTCCAGCCCCGGCTCCAGCCTGTCATGCGGGTAGTTGTGCGGGACATAGGCCGCCAGCGCGATCTCGCCGAACCCCTTTTCGGTGTCGGTGCCGGCGACGGTGAACTTGCCGTCGGCAAAGACAACATCGCTGTCGGCGGCCTCCATCAGATGCGCGGCGATGATCTTCGCCTTGTCGATGACCTTGTCGACGGCCTTGGCGATGGCGCTGCCGCCAACCGCGAGCGAGCGCGATCCGTAGCTTCCCATGCCGAACGGCGTCTTGTCGGAGTCACCATGGATGATCTGCACCTGCTCGATACCGACGCCAAGCTTGTCGGCGACAATCTGGGCGAAGGTCGTGTCATGGCCCTGGCCGTGGCTGTGCGTGCCGGTCATCACATTGATCGTGCCTGTCGGGTCGACCCGGACAGTGGCGCTCTCATACAGGCCCACCCGCGCGCCAAGCGCGCCGGCGACCGCCGAGGGGGCGATGCCGCAGGCCTCGATATAGCTCGACAGGCCGATGCCGCGATATTTGCCATTCTTCGCGGATTCGGCGCGCCTCGCCTCGAAGCCCTTGTAGTCGATCATCTCCAGCGCCTTGTCCAGCGGCGGCTCGTAATCACCGATATCGTACTGCAGCGCCACCGGCGTCTGGTACGGGAAGGCATCCTTCGGAATGAAGTTCATCCGCCGGAATTCCGCCGGATCCATGCCGACCTGGCGCGCCGCCGCATCCATTACCCGCTCCAGAAGATAGGTCGCCTCCGGACGGCCGGCGCCGCGATAGGCGTCAACCGGCGCGGTGGTGGTGGCCATGCCCTTCACATTGGTGTAGATCGCCGGAATCTTGTAACAGCCCGACAGCAGCGGGGCGTGAAGAATGGTCGGCGTCACCACCGAGAAGGCCGACAGGTACGAGCCGATATTGGCAACGGTGTCGACCCGCAGGCCCGTGATCCGGTTGTCGGCGTCGAGCGCCATCCGCACCTTGTTGAT
>JBMHCH010000138.1:0-4985 GCA_049890015.1 Puniceispirillaceae bacterium (SeqCode) | reverse complement strand
ATTTCCTCCGAGATCTGCGGCGGGGTCAGCACATCGAGGCTGCCGCACAGGATCAGCGTCGGCACATCCAGACCGCGCAGCGTGTCCGTCTGGTCGCGCCGCCCCAGAATGGCGCGCTGCTGCAGGACGAAATTTTCCCGTCCCACCTCTTCGGCCATGGCGATGATTCGCGCCACCAGCGCCTCGTCCGCCAGCGCCGCCGGTGACAGAAAGCTCTTCATCAGATGCCGCGTGACACCGCGGAACCTGTCGCTCTCGGCCATTTTTATGGTGGCTTCGCGCTGCGCGCGCTTCTGCTGACTGTCCTCGCGATAGGCGGTGTTGAGAAGGGCGATACCGGCCATGCGCTCCGGCGCAAGGCGGGCCATCTCGAGCGCGACATAGCCCCCCATCGACAATCCGACCGGCACCAGCGGCCCGTCGGCAAGCGCCAGCGCGGCCTCGGCCATCGCCGTGATGCTGTCATGTCCGGTTGTTCTGGCCATGCAAGGTGCCGCCGGATAGTCGAGAGCATTGAGCTGCGCGGCGAACAGATCGGGCGTCAGCACCAGGCCGGGAATGAAAACAGGGGTCGGTATTGTGGCCATAAAGCTTGAAATCCGGGCAATTCGACGCCATCTGGCGAAGGGAGATTGACCTTCGGGCGTTAAGTCTGTATCACCTCGCCAAAGTATTGCCCAGCGTTAATCGCCGATCCACCGAACCGCCACGAAAGACGGACGTGAAAATCGAGAGGCAGATCCCCCGTGCAAAATGACACTCACCTTTGCAAAGGACGTAACTGGTGAATTTTTCTGAACTTGGCCTGTGCGACGAGCTGAGCCGGGCGGTCGCCGACCTCGGCTACACCGCCCCCACCCCGATCCAGGAGAAATCGATCCCCTATGTGCTGATGGGGCGTGATATTCTGGGGTCGGCGCAGACAGGCACTGGCAAGACCGCCTCCTTCACACTGCCGATGATCGAGATTCTGGCATCCGGCCGCGCCAAGGCGCGCCTGCCGCGTTCCCTGATCCTGGCCCCGACCCGCGAGCTGGCTGCCCAGGTGGCCGACTCCTTCGAGAAATTCAGCACCTATCACAAGCTGTCCATGGCGCTGCTGATCGGCGGCGTGAGCTTCGCTGACCAGAACGCCGCCCTCGACAAGGGCGTTGACGTGCTGATCGCCACGCCGGGCCGCCTTCTTGACCATTTCGAGCGCGGCAAGGTGCTGCTGACCGATGTGAAGATCCTGGTGATCGACGAGGCGGACCGGATGCTGGACATGGGCTTCATCCCCGATGTCGAGCGCATTGTCGGTCTGCTTCCGCCGCTTCGCCAGACGCTGTTCTTCTCGGCCACCCTGTCTGATGACATCAAGAAACTGTCCGACAAGTTCGTCTCCAACCCCAAGGTCATCGAGGTGGCACCGCCGGCCAGCACCGCCGACACGGTCGCCCAGCATCTGACCTGGACCGCCCCGAAAGGCAAGCGCGAGGCGCTTCGCGCGCTTCTGAAGAGCGAGGATGTGAAGAACGCCGTGATCTTCTGCAACCGCAAGCGCGATATCAGCACGCTGGTCACCTCGCTGAAGCGGCATGACTTCAATGCCGTCGCCCTGCATGGCGACATGACCCAGTCGGCCCGCCTCGAGGCCCTGCAGAGATTCAAGGATGGCGAGGTGCCGCTGATGATCGCCTCGGATGTGGCGGCACGCGGCCTTGATATCGCCGGCCTCAGCCATGTCTTCAATTTCGATGTGCCGTCCAACGCCGAGGATTATGTGCACCGCATCGGACGCACCGGGCGTGCCGGCAAATCCGGACGCGCCTTCACCATCGCCGCCGGCGATGATGACCGCAAATATGTCTCCGCCATTGAAAAGCTGATCGGCAAGGCCATACCGCTGACAGACGGGGATGACAGGCCGGCAAAGGCGGAGACCGCGAAGCCGGAAAGACCGTCCGGCAAGACGGCAAAATCCGCCAATGGCGACTCAAAGAAGGCTGAAAGCGGGCGTGGCCGTGGGAAATCGCGCAGATCATCCGAAGCGCACCCCGGCGAGCTGCCGCCGCCGCCGGACTGCAAGGGCAATACGCTGCACGACACCGGGCATGTGCCGGCATTCCTTCTGCGCTAACGTCTGCAGGCTGCAGGCCGGAGCATGACTGGGCGGAGCGCTACAGCGCCTTGCCGACAACCTCTTTCAGATCATTCGACCTGGCACCGGCGCTGATCCTGTTCAGGGCCGCGCGCATTCGCCCCTGGCGCGCCGCATCATAGGCCGACATGCGGGTCATCGGCAAAGCCATGCGGGCGGCGATCTGCGGATTGCGTGAATCGATCTCGACCAGCCGGTCCGCCATATAGTCATAGCCCGAGCCGTCAGCGGCATGGAATCGCGGCGTGTTGCCCATCATGAAAGCCCCCAGAACAGCACGAAGCTTGTTCGGATTCTTCGGGTCGAACTCGGGATGGCGCATCAGCTCGTCAAGACGGTCGATGCTGCCGCCGACCGATGACATCGATTCCATCTGGAACCATTTCTCCATCACCAGCGCGTTGCCGGCCCAGCGGTCATGGAAGGCTGCCAGCGCCCGTTCCCGCGCCGCATCATCGCAATGGATCAGCGCCTTCAGCGCGCCCTGCGAGATCGTCATGTTGGGATCCAGCACCATGGACTCGGCAGACTGCACCGAACCGGTATCTCCCGCAGCCACGCCAAGCTCGACAAACTGCATCAGCAGCGCGCGTCCACCGGCGCTGCCCGCCATCTCTTCGCGGGCTCCGAGCGCAGCCGCAATCTGTGGGGCGAGCGCGGTGCCAAGCGCGGCCATGATTCCTCGCCGTGCCACAAACAACGCTACCGGATCGGCAGGAGAGCCTGCCGCCTCCAGCACCGCCTGGCCAGGAAGGCGAAGGGCACCAGCCTTGAAGTCATCAAGAAGGCTGTCATCGGCAAGAAGGGTGCCGAAGCCGCTCGCCAGCGCCTCCACCGAGGCATGTTCGCCAGCGGCACGCGCCAGTATCGCATCGGTTGCCAATAACTGCGCTGAATCCCAGCGGTTGAACAGGTCACTGTCATGCGCCACCAGACGCAGCCGTTCCCCGGGCTCGAGGTCATCCTGCAACCGCACCGGCGCGGAAAAACCCCGAAGCAGGCTTGGCGTGACCTGTGACGGCATGCCCGCCCTGTCTTCGGCCAGGAAACGATAGCTTGCCTCGGCACCTTCGAAGAGGATCACATGCTCGTCCCGGGCCTCGTTCTCACCCTCAAGGCGCAGGCGCACCGGCGCGCCAGCGGCCCCGACAAAGCCAAGCCTGACGGGAATGGCAAGCGGGTCGCGCGGGGTGCCGGCAGCGGTCTCGGGGATGTCCTGACTGAAGGTCAGCGTCACGCCGTCCTCATCCACCGACCGGCGCACCTCCAGCCGCGGCGTCCCCGCCTGGCTGTACCAACCATGGAAGGCGGACATGTCACGGCCATTCGCGTCGGCCATGGCGGCAACGAAATCATCACAGGTCACGGCCTGGCCGTCATGCCGTTCGAAATACAGGTCCATCCCGCGCCGGAATCCGTCACGCCCCAGATAGCCTGCCATCATTCGGATCACCTCGGCGCCCTTCTCATAGACGGTCGGGGTATAGAAATTGTTGATCTCGCTATAGGATTCGGGACGTATCGGGTGGGCTGTCGGGCTGCTGTCCTCGGGGAACTGGGCGGCGCGAAGAAGGCTGACATCGCCGGCGCGCTGCACGCCCTCATCATGCATGTCCGCAGAGAAGCACTGATCACGATAGACCGTCAGCCCCTCCTTCAGGGTCAGCTGGAACCAGTCGCGGCACGTCACCCGGTTGCCGGTCCAGTTGTGAAAATACTCGTGGGCGACGATGGACTCGACACGGTCAAGATCCTCGTCCGTGGCGGTTGACGGGTCGGCAAGAACGAACTTGCTGTTGAAGATGTTCAGGCCCTTGTTTTCCATCGCCCCCATATTGAAATGGCTGACAGCGACGATCTGGAACAGGTCGAGGTCATATTCAAGACCGTAGGTGTCCTCGTCCCATGTCATCGACTTCTTCAGCGATTCCATGGCGTGACCGGTAAGGTCCAGATTGCCCTTCTCGACATAGATGTGGAGATCGACATCGCGTCCCGAAGCGGTGGTGAACCTGTCAGCCGCCAGATCGAGATCGCCCACGACACAGGCGAACAGATAGCTTGGCTTCGGGTGCGGGTCATGCCACAGGGCGAAGTGGCGGTCACCATCCAGGTCACCTGTCTCGACAAGGTTGCCGTTTGACAACAGCTGCGGAAACCGGCGATCAGCCTCTATTCTGACGGTAAAGACCGTCATCACGTCTGGCCGGTCGGGGAAAAACCCGATCCGGCGGAATCCTTCAGGCTCGCATTGCGTGCAGTACATGCCGCCGGACAGATAGAGCCCCTCGAGAGCGGTATTTGTCTCGGGATGACATTCCGAGCGGATGGCGACAACGCACCTCTCCGGCACCCCGTCAAGGCTCAGCCCTTCGGGACATATTGGCCAGTCAGCCTCGTCCAGGAGCCTGCCGTCAATGCTGATCTCATGGACCATCAGGTCACGGCCGTTCAGAATGAAAGGGTCATTGCCGGTCCGGACCAGCGACAGGGTCGTGGTCACGAAAGTACGGTCGTCAAAAATCCTGATATCAAGCTGCGCCGATTCAACACGGGCGGAAGGCGGCTTGTAGTCCGAGCGGTGTTTCAGCATCTGTCAGGCACTCCTGCCCGACGGAAGCGGGCGGTCGGGGTCAGCGGCTATCACGCGAGGTGGTATAGGCCTCCTCGCAATGTTTCAGGCAGTAGGGCTTTCCCGGAACAACGGCATCGCCGCAAAAGGAAAAACCGTTCAGCTTCGGGTCGCCGGATGGCCAGCAACATTTGCTGCGCGACCATTGCAGCTTCCGCAATTCAAGACGCAACGGCAGATCGACGGGTTCGGTCGGGGCCTTTGCCTTGGCGG
>JBMHCH010000137.1:0-2778 GCA_049890015.1 Puniceispirillaceae bacterium (SeqCode) | reverse complement strand
CTGGCGTGTTTCCGGCGTTATCGGCTTCCCTTCACCATGTTTCCGGCCGGCATCAGCCTTCTTGTTGCGATCATGGCTGTGGCGGAGCTTGCCACCGGCAGCGGGGGCAAGGCCTTCCTGTCGGACGGGTTCTTCGATCTTCGCGAAAATCAGGGGGCCGCTCTTGCCATTCTCGTCTTCGGGCTCCTGGCGCTGGCAGCGGCGCTGCGGTTCGACATGCAGGATCCGCTGAGCGTCGGCGGCGCCTCGAAGACAGCCTTCTGGCTGCATATTCTTGCGGGTCCTGCGATCGTCAACACGGTGACAGTGACGCTGTTCAATATCGGCGGGGTGACCGGACATGCCCTGACGATCGCCATGCTTGCCGCGACGACATTCCTGTCGGTGGTGATAGACCGGCGTTCCTTCCTGACAGCGGGACTTGCCTATGCCGGGGCGGTTCTTGGAATCTATACAGATGCGTTCGGCGATAGCGGGTTCTATATCAATGCGCTGATCATCGGCCTTCTGGTGACCGGCCTTGGCACCTGGTGGCGCGCCATGAGGCGCGCGGTGATGGCAGGCCTTCCGGATTTCCCGGGAAAGCACCGGCTCGCGCCCTATGATGGCGGAGCCGGGTCATGACCATGGCACAATCCGCAAGATCGACGCCGCCGATCTGGGTGCTGGCTTTCGCCGTGTCCGGCGCGAATGTCGGCATCTCGCTGCTGTCGCCGGCGATCCCCGACCTGCGCGCCGAGCTGATGGCAACCGCCGACCAGGCACAGCTTGTTCTCAGCGGGTTCCTTGTGATGCTGGGCCTTGGCCAGCTTGGGGCAGGCACCCTGTCCGATCGGATCGGCCGGCGTCCGGTGATGATGGGCGGCGCGGTCCTGTTCACCGTCAGCGGTCTGGCCGCGCTGCTGTCAACCACTGTCGAAATGCTGATCGTCGCGCGACTGGTCCAGGGGCTTGGGGCGGCAGCCTGCATGGCGATGGGGCGGGTGATCATCAGCGACAGCTATGAACGGGCGGAAGCTGGCAGGCAGCTGTCGACCATCACAATGTTCCAGGCGGTGGTCCCGCTTCTCGGCTTCGCCTTTGGCGGCATGCTGGTGGATCTTGTCGGATGGCGCGGCACGGTATCGCTGATGGTGGCAACAGCCATGATCACCCTTGTTTCCTCCTATTTCCTTGTCGCCGAGAGCCGTGACGATCAGGGACCTGTCCTTCCGGCAGGGCAGATTCTCTCCACCTATGGCAGGTTGCTGGTCACGCAGAAATTCATCTCGAACGCCAGTGCGCCGGCGCTGATGACCGGGGTGTTTTTTGCGATGGGCGGGTTCATGCCCTATCATTTCCAGCGGCTTGGAACGAGCGCATTCGAATTCGGCCTGTTCTTCAGCGCTACCACCCTCGGCTATATCTTCGGCAATAATCTGAACCGCACATTCGGCCCGCGCCATGGCATCGACCGCGCGGCCTTCGCCGGCAGCATCGTGAGCATTCTGTCGATGACGGTGCTCACCGGCGCCGCGCTGTCCGGCCTCGCCAGGGAAGTGGTGATTTCCATCTGTCTGTTCGGCTATGGCACGGGCAACGGCTTTGTGGTGGCGAATGGCCTGATTGGCGCCATCCGCGCCGCCGGGCGCAACAGCGGTGCCGCCACCGGTCTGTGCGGCGCCCTGCAAATGGCAGGAAGCGCGGCGATCGGCAGTTTCATTGTCGCGCTCGGGGGCGACGTGAATTTCGAGCTGGCGATGGGGATCTGCTGGGTGATGGTCGCCGTCGGTGTCGTCGGCGCCTGGAAGGCCTTGGACAAGGGTCCGTCAGCGCAATAATATTTTGCGCTTCCGCGCAGCGATACCCTATTGCCATGCCGGGTCCGGTTTGCTAGACACCCCTCCACGGTAGCGACACAAGTCACTTTACAACCTGAACCGGCAAATCGTGGGGACGAAACCGCGCGATATGTCCGATTTTTGTGCTTTGTGGTGGTGTCACTGGCGTGTGTGAAACTTGTATCGGCACCAAACAACCATGGCAAAATCGTCGCCAGCGCAATTTGTAAGGCAGGTCCGTCAGGAAATATCGCGTATTTCCTGGGCTACTCGTCGTGAAACCGGGACCGCCACCATCACCGTATTCGTGATGGCGACCATTGCCGCGATTTTCTTTTTGCTGGTGGATCTGGTGCTCTCGAACGTCGTCCAGCTCGTGCTGGGCCTTGGCGGTTGACGCCGGGCGCGGCCCGACGGGTGTGATTGAGACGGAAGGCGTTGGTCATGGCTAAGCGTTGGTATGTCCTGCATGTGTTCTCCGGTTCGGAGAAGAAGGTGGCTCAGCTGATCACCGAGCAGGCGGAAAGCAACGGTCTCGAGCACCAGATTGACGAAGTCATGGTGCCCACCGAAGAGGTGGTCGAGATGCGCCGCGGCGTGCGCGTGCAAAGCGAGAAGAAGTTTTTCCCCGGCTATATTCTGGTCAAGATGGAACTGACCGACGAAGCGTGGCAGCTGGTCACCAGCCAGCCGCGTGTCACCGGTTTCCTCGGCGGCAAGGGCAAGCCCGTGCCGATCACCAATTCCGAGGCCGAGCGTCTGATCCACCAGATGAGCGAGGGGGTAGAGCGTCCGCGCGCCACTGTCACATTCGACATTGGCGAGCAGGTACGCGTTTCGGATGGGCCGTTTGCATCGTTTAACGGTTATGTCGAAGAGGCTGATGACGACAAGGCGCGCCTGAAGGTGACCGTGTCGATCTTTGGCCGTTCGACTCCTGTCGAGCTGGAATACAGCC
>JBMHCH010000136.1:0-12931 GCA_049890015.1 Puniceispirillaceae bacterium (SeqCode) | reverse complement strand
TGCTGGGTGGCCATCTTCTCGACAACCTCGGCCCCACGCTTGGGGTCGGTGCCGTCATCCTCGGCGACGATCTCGACCGGGCGGCCATTGATGCCGCCTTCGTCATTGATCTTCTTCACCGCGGCCTTGGTGGTGCGGTCGTACCAGCGGCCATAGGCGGCGCCGATGCCTGTCCGGTGAACCTGGAAACCGATCTTGATGGGCTCCGAGCTCTGCACCTGGCCATAGCGTCCCAGCAGCGGCATGCTGCTCGCCGCGGCGGCAAGGGCGGTGGTGGCTGCGAGGGTCTTGATCGCCGTGCGACGAGTTGGCTGCTGCGCGGTGGCCCGCTCGTCACCCGCAGTCCTGGCCGGGGTGCTGTCAACCGGCGTGTCACGGAATGTCTTCTTCATGAATGCCTCCCTATCAAGTCAGTACGTTCCGATTCTCGGATTATTTTTAGGTGTTTCCTCTTGAAGTCTGTGTGTGTGCAAACACTATGTCCAGCCCAAAATGCCGGGTTGTATGGTCAACCTCCCTTCGGAGCGGCCAGAAGCCACAGTCCGAGCCAGGTGTAGAGAACCATGAAGACAGCCAGCGGCAGACCGGCGCGAAAGGCCCGTGAAACCTCGCCATAGGCAAGTACCGCGGCGGCATGGGCCAGCACCACGGCGATGACATGGCCAAGCACGATCACCGCCGCCTGGCTGAGCCATATGACCCGCATGGTCTCGCGGTGATTGAAGAAGCCGGTGGTGACGTAAAAGTCGGCAAGGCCGAGAAGGTTGGCCCCGCTGCCAAAGGGATCATTCAGCGCCACCAGCACATACTGGCCGTCCACGAGAAGCGAGGGAAGGTAATGCGCGGTGTGGTAGGCAAGCGCGATCGGCAGGATCGTGGGCGCGAACAGGGCCAGCAGCCGGCCCGTCGAAAGGCTGCTTCCAACCATCCTGTCGCCGGCCGTGATCATCAGCCAGAACACCGCGACCAGGATCAGGTTCGCGGCCGCCAGACCCATGATGACCGGGGCGATCACCGCCGAGCGTCCGGGGAAGGCCAGCGGATTGACGCCGATCAGATCAAGCCAGACAAAGGTCTCGTTGAAGCCGTCAAAGGACCCGGTGCCAAGAAGCACCAGAATGAATACCGGAGTGCCCGGCACCGCCGCCGCGCCGCTGGCAAGCTGCCATCCCGGCCATCCGGCGCGCGCACGCCGTCCGCGGCGCGCCAGAAGGGCAAGACGGCTGAACTGCGCCATCAGGATCGACAGGAATTCCACCTGCCGGAGCCACCGGCGCGGCCCCGTCAGCGCCATGCCGCAAAGGGTCAGGGCGATGTAGGCTGCCATCACCCTGGCAAGGCGCGCCGGATCGTCCGGGGCCGGATCTGCAAGGGTGAAGGCCGAAAACCCGAGAAGGAGGACTGCCGCCGGCCAGACGCCGACGCGTCGCGGCAAGGGCAGTACCGGCCGCGCTGTCAATCCGGCAAGCGGCGCCACAGCCCATCGCCAGGGCGAAATCCATCCCCACAGGTCGAACAGATATCCCTGAACCATCGGCGACGCCATCCAGAAGGCAACCCAGAACCCCAGGACAAGCGGATTTTCCAGCGGATCGCGCGTTCCGGTCAACCCGCTGGCGATGCCGCCGCACAGCAGCATGAACATCACAAGGCTGCAAAGGGTGCGGGCAGGCGCCGGCGCCGCGATCCGTCCAAGCCCGAGACTTGGCAGCAGGGAGGTGGCGGCACGGTGCGGAAGGAACCATAGCAGCATGATGCTGAGCGCGACGGTGGCAACGCCGACCGCCATATAGGGCCCTGTGGGAAGAAGGGCGACAAAGCTCTGGCCTGTCGCATGGGCGCTGGCGCCTGTCGGCATCATCATGCCGATGCCTGCCATTCCGGCAAGCCGCCGCGCCGCTTTCCCGCCCCCGTGACCAGTATATGTCATCCATCATTCTGGAAATCCGTTTGACTTTTTGTCAAGATTTGGCGCTCATTTGCGTACCAATGAAGCGGCCAATGAAGTCGCAAACGCAGTGGCCAATGAAGCAGCCGCCGCATCATTGTAGACAGATGACGCGGGGCACGGGGCATCCGGCGGAGACACCGCCGAGGCCCGTCTTCGGGAGAGTGCAGGAATGGACAGCGGCGAGACAGGCTTTGACGGTGATCTGATCGGGGTCGATGTCGGCGGGACCTTTACCGATCTTGTCAGGCTTGATCAGGCGACAGGCGCGGTGCGTCTCGCCAAGGTCGCAAGCACGCTGGACAACCAGGCCTTCGGGGTGATGAACGCTGTCGCCGAGGCGGACAGCGACCTGTCGCGGGTCGCGCTTGTCATTCACGGGACGACGACGACGACGAATGCCGTTCTCGAGAGAAAGCTCAGCCGCACCGGCCTGATCACCACGGCCGGGTTTCGCGATGTCCTTGAGCTTGGCCGCCGCACCCGGCCGCAGCCCTACGGCATGAAGGGGCATTTCGACCCGATCATCCCGCGTGACCTGCGGCTCGAGGTGCCGGAGAGAATGGACTATGCCGGCCGGGTCGTGACCCCGCTCGACGAGGCGGCGGTGCGCGCCGCCGGCGCGGAGCTGCTGGCGCGCGGCGCGGAATCGGTGGTCATCCATTTCCTGCACGCCTATGCCAATCCCGAGCATGAGATCAGGGCCGCCGAGCTTCTGGCCAGCCTGTGGCCGAACAGCTACATCACCATGGGGCACGGGCTGCTCTCGGAAAGCCGCGAGTTCGAGCGCGGCGTGACCGCGGCGGTGAACGCCTCGGTACAGCCTCTTCTCGAGCGTTATGTCAAACGCCTGGCGGACGAGCTTGCCGATGGCGGCTATGGCGGCGAGCTTCTGGTGATGAACGGCAATGGCGGCACAGTCTCGGCAAGCCGCGTGGTGAAGGAGGCGGCGAAGACGGTGATGTCGGGGCCGGCCTCCGGCGTGATCGCCGCCGCCTATACAGGACGCCGCGCCAGCCGCCCGAACCTGATCAGCTATGACATGGGCGGAACCTCGACCGATGTGGCGCTGATCCGGGAGAGCCAGCCTTCGGTGTCGAACGAGATCGAGATCGAATACGCCATGCCCATCCATGTGCCGATGGTCGATGTCCGCACCATCGGGGCAGGCGGCGGCTCGATCGCGCGGGTCAATGAGGCCGGGCTTCTTGAAGTCGGGCCGCAGAGTGCCGGCGCCGATCCGGGTCCTATCTGTTATGGGCGCGGCGGTGATCTTCCGACCATTTCCGACGCCAATATGGTTCTCGGCCGGCTTGATGTCGGCAAGCTGAAATCGGTGCCGGGGGCGGTTGATATCGATGACATCCGCGGCATCTTCCAGACCCGGCTTGGCGATCCGCTTGGCGTTGACGCCGAAACGGCGGCGGCGGCGGTATTGCGCATGGCGACAACCCGCATGGCCGGGGCGACCCGCATGGTTTCGGTCTCGCTTGGCCTCGATCCGCGTGACTTCAGCCTGTTCGCCTTTGGCGGTGCGGGCCCGCTGCACGCCTCCGCGCTGGCTGGTGAGCTTGGCGTTCCGGAGGTGCTGGTGCCGGCTAGGCCGGGGATCACCAACGCGCTTGGCTGTATTGTTGCCGATCTGCGGCATGATTTCGTGCGCACGGTGAACAGGCCTCTCGACAGTATGGACATTGATGCTCTGGCAGCCATGCTGGCGGCGCAGGCTGACGAGGGCGCGGCGCTGATCCGCCAGGAGCCGGTCAGGATCGAAGCTGTCGAGGTGACACATTCGCTGGATATGCAGTTTGCCGGACAGACGCATCTGCTGTCGGTGCCGCTGGCCTCCGCCGGCATGTCGCGCGACGACATCCAGCGCGCCTTCGAGGAGGTCTATTTCAACAGGTTCCGCGTCCGGCTTCCGGAAATCAGGGCGCAGATTGTCAATGTGAACACCAGTGTGACCGGTCGGCGCCCGGAGGTTGACCTTGCCGGTCTGATCGACAACAGCGCCCGCGCCGGGTCGGTGGCGGCCGCACAGACTGCAAGCCGCCCGGTCTGGTTCGACGCCGGCGGGAGCGGGTCCGGCTGGCGGGACACGCCTGTCTATGCCCGTGAAAAGCTGCCGCTTGACGCGACGCTGTCAGGACCGGCCATCCTCGAACAAATGGATACAACCATTCTCATCGAGCCGCATGACAGCGCCGTGTCCGATGATGACGGCAATATCCTCGTGACTGTCGGGAGCGCGTCATGAGCTCGAAACACATGACACTCGACCCGATCACCCTCAGCGTGATCCAGGCCGGTCTGCAGCAGGTCTGTGACGAGATGGATCTCAGCTTTTCGCGGGCGGCTTTCTCGCCTGTGATTGCCGAGGCGAATGACAGGTCGGACGGCATCTATGCCGCTGACGACGGGGCGCTGATCGCGCAGGGCGCGGGCGGGCTGCCGGTCTTTGTCGGCACCATGCAATATTCGACCGCCGAGCTGATCCGGCTGATCGGCGAGGGGCGCGCCGCGGCACCGGAGCCTGGCGACATCTATATCGTCAACGACCCCTATCTTGGTGGCACGCATCTGATGGATGTGCGGTTCGTGCGCCCCTATTACCGCGACGGCAGGCTGTGGTGCTGGCTGTCGAACACCGGCCACTGGCCGGATACCGGCGGGGCGGTGCCTGGCGGGTTTTCGGCATCGGCGACAGCGGTGGAGCAGGAGGGGCTTCGCCTGCCGCCGGTGAAGCTGTTCAAGAAAGGCGTCATGGATGAGGAAATCTATGCCATCATCTGTTCCAACATCCGTGTCGCCGACCAGCGGATCGGGGATGTGAAGGCGCAGGCGGCGGCGCTCGATGTCGGGGCTGACAGGCTCGATCTTCTGCTGGGACGCTATGGTGATGACACGGTCGCCGCGGCGATCACCGAGCTGCGCCGGCGCGCCGCCACGCAGATGCGCCAGATGATTGCGACCATGCCGGAGGGAAGCTGGCATTCGGTGGCCTATGTCGACAGCGACGGGGTGGTGGACCAGCCGCTTGAGATCAGGCTGAAGATCAGCAAGGCCGGTGACAGGCTGGTGTTCGATTTCGACGGATCCAGCCCGCCCTGCCGCGGGCCGATGAATTCGGTGCTGGCGACGACGCTGAGCTCGGTCTATCTGGCGATGCGGCACATCTTCCCGGAAGTGCCGATCAGCGCCGGCGCCTTCGAGCCGCTGGAGATCATCCGGCCTGAAGGCACCTTTCTTGACGCGCATTATCCGCGCCCTGTGTCCGGCTGCGCCGCCGAGGTCAGCCAGCGGATCGCCGAGGCGGTGTTCGCCGCCATGGTGCAGCCGCTGCCGGACCGGGTGACGGCGGCGCCGGCAGGCACCAGCGGCAATTTCGCGCTTGGCGGCCACAATGCGGAACGTGGCCGCGATTTCGTGATGTACCAGCTGTCAGGCGGCGGCTATGGCGGCAGCGCGGATGGCGACGGGCTCAGCAATGGCTGTTCGACCATCGGCATCTCGAAAGCCCCGCCGGTGGAAATCATGGAACAGGCCTTTCCGGTTCTCTATCACCATTACGCGCTTCACGAGGGCTCCGCCGGTGCGGGGCGCACGCGCGGCGGCTTCGGGCTTGATTACGAGCTCGAGCTTCGCAATGGCGAGGCGCGCGCCAGCTTCGTGATGGACCATGGCAGGTTCGGCCCGCAGGGCGTTCTTGGCGGCAGCGACGGCGATGTGAACAAGGTCGTGGTGCTCCGCGGCGGCGAATCCTATGTGCCGCCGCATCTGTCAAAAGAACAGGACATCCCGCTGGCCCCCGGTGACCGGGTGTGGGTGCGCACCCCCGGCGGCGGCGGCTATGGCGATCCGCTGGAACGCGCCCCCGCCGCGGTATTCGAGGATGTGCGCCTTGGCCGCTACAGCGCCGAACAGGCGGAAGGCCTCTATGGCGTCATTGTCCGGAAGGAGGGCGCGGGCGGGCTGTCCCTTGATGAGGCGGCCACCGCCACCCGCCGCGCCGAGATGGCGGCAGCGCGGGGAGCCTGACATACAGCTCTGCAGATCATTCGCATACAAACAAAATATTTGAATGAAATTCATTCGTATGCTAACAAAAAAGCCATGCGGCGCGTGCCCTTGGCTCAGGCGGAGAATGATGACCTTTCAGGCGATACAGACATCCGACTGTTTCGGCGGCCAGCCGGCGACGCCGGACGGGTGCTTTGCCGAGACGGTGACCGAGATCGAGCATTACACCGATGGCCTGTTCCGCTTCCGGATGACGCGGCCGGCAAGCTTCCGCTTCCGGTCAGGCGAGTTCGTGATGATCGGGCTTCCGGGGGAAAAGCCTGTCTATCGCGCCTATTCCATTGCATCGCCGAACTGGGATGACACACTGGAATTCTATTCGATCAAGGTGCCTGGCGGGCCTCTGACCGAACGTCTTCAGCATATCCGCCCTGGCGACCGGATATGGATGCGGCGCAAGCCGACGGGAACGCTGGTCATTGACGCGCTGGTTCCCGGACGCCGCCTGTGGATGTTCGCCACTGGCACCGGTATCGCGCCCTTTGCCTCGATCATCCGGGATCCGGAAAGCTACGCGAAATTTGACCGTCTGATCCTGGTTCAGGGATGCCGGCATGTTGCCGAGCTTGGCTATGCGCGCGGGCTTGCCGCGGCGATGGCGGATGACCCGCTTGTCGGCGAGATGACGGCTGGCCGCATGCAGCTGATCACCGCGACAACCCGCGAGCCGTCGGCGATGACAGGCCGTCTGACGACATGTCTTGCCGACGGGCGTATCGAGGCGGGTGCCGGGGCGGCGCTGGATCCGGCCACCGACCGGGCGATGATCTGCGGGTCGATGGCGATGCTGAATGACATGCGCGACCTGCTGCAGGCGCGCGGGCTTGCCGAAGGATCGAATGCCCGCCCGGCAGGCTTTGTCACCGAAAAGGCGTTCGTTGGCTGAAATGCCTTGTATGCTGACCATTCTGCGGCGTCGATCAATGCCGTGTCCGCGCAGATTTTCATTGAAATTCCGGGGCTGATAACTAGCCTGTTGCGACCACACAAAGACAGCCTGCGGGGACCAGTGTCGTGTCGCAACTCAGCCTGAAAGACATCCACAAATCCTTTGGGGAGACCGAGGTCATTCATGGCGTTGACCTTGAGGTGGAAAAGGGCGAGTTCACGGTGTTCGTCGGGCCGTCCGGATGCGGAAAATCCACCTTGCTGCGGATGATCGCCGGGCTGGAAACAGTCACCGCCGGCGACGTCAGCATCGATGGCGAGGATGTGACCCATGCCGACCCGTCGGCGCGCGGGGTCACCATGGTGTTCCAGTCCTATGCGCTGTACCCGCATATGAGCGTCTATGAGAACATGGCGTTCGCGCTGAAGATGAACAGGGTTGCCGCCGCCGAGATCGACAGGCGCGTGCGCGCGGCCGCCGGCATCCTCGGTCTGGACGAGCTTCTCGAGCGCAAGCCGAAGGCGCTGTCGGGCGGGCAGAGGCAGCGTGTCGCCATCGGACGGTCGATCGTGCGCGAACCGAAGATCTTCCTGTTCGACGAGCCGCTGTCCAATCTCGATGCCGAGCTTCGCGTGCAGATGCGCCTCGAGATCGCCAAGCTTCATCAGGATCTTGGCGCGACGATGATCTATGTGACCCATGACCAGGTCGAGGCGATGACCCTTGCCGACCGGATTGTCATCCTGCGTGACGGTCTGATCGAGCAGGTCGGTGCACCGAAGGCACTGTATCATGATCCGGACAACATGTTCGTCGGCGGCTTCATCGGCTCGCCCCGCATGAACTTTCTGCCGGGCAGGATCATCGGCGAGACGAAGACCAAGCTCGAAGTCACGCTTGACGGGTTCGACGATGTGTCGGTCAAGCTGGCGCGCGGGCGCGACAGCCGCAAGACTGGTGCCGCGGTGATGGTCGGCATCAGGCCGGAACATTTCACCGCCGGCAGTGCGGTCACGCTGCCGGTACATGTCGACCTTGTCGAGGATCTTGGCGGCACCTCCTACGCCTATGTCAGCACGGCCGATGGCACCCAGGTCACTGTCGAGACCCGCGATGCCGGCGACCTGCCGGACAGGGGTACGGCCGTGATCAGCTTTGATCCGGACCGTGCCTATCTGTTCGAGGCGGCGACGGAGATGAGGCTTTGATAACGGCCGATCCTGACGGATCCGGCACCGCCATTGCCGCTGAACAGGTCTGCGAACATCTCTATCGTGCCAGCCTCGATCGCGGCCAGGGGCGGAGTCTTGCCCTGTTCAGCCGGTCGATGCGCGATTACCGGGTGTTTGACGGCCTTCCTTCGGTTCCGCCGGCCGGGGCGCATCTTCGCCAGCATCCGCTGACCGGCGAATGGATTTCCTATTCCGGTGTCCGCCAGGGGCGCACCTTTCTGCCGAATGCCAGCGACTGTCCGCTCTGCCCGATGGCGTCGCCGGACGTGCTGACCGATGTGCCGGTGGATGACTATGAGATCGCCATCTTCTCCAACAGATTCGCCGCGCTGACCCCGGATCCGGGGAGGCCGCCGGAGCTTGATCTTCCGACGCGCGCCGGGATCGGGGTGTGCGAGGTGATTTCCTACAGCGCCGCGCATCAGGCGAGCCTGTCGACAATCGGCGCCGGCCGGATCGGCCTGCTGATCGACGCGTTGGCCATCAGGCTCTCCGAGATCATGGAAAACCCTGATATCCGCTGGGTTCTGCCGTTCGAAAACAGGGGGCGCGAGATCGGTGTCACGCTTGATCATCCGCATGGCCAGCTCTATGCGCTCTCGCACCTTCCGGCGAAGATCGCGCAGACTGCCGACGGCTTCGCCGACGGCGATCCGCTGGCCGGGCTGACGGACAGCATCCCCGATCGGCTGAAGCTTGCCGAGAATGAAGCAGGGCTGGTCTTCGTGCCGCCCTGGGCGAAATATCCGTTCGAGACATGGGTGGTGCCGCATCAGCGGGTACCTGACCTTGCCAGCCTCGATCAGACGGCACGTTCCGGCATGGCGTCCCTGATCGACAATGCCGCCAAGCGTCTGGACGCGGTCTTCGACGGGCCGATGCCCTATACCTTCGGCTGGCAGATGGCGCCGCGCGGCTATGAGGACAGCTTTCATCTCCACTGCATCTTCCAGCCAATGAAGCGGGCGCCGGACAAGATGAAATATCTGGCAAGCGTGGAGCAGTTCACCGGTTTCTATCTTGTCGATCTGTCGCCGGAGGATGCCGCCGACCTGCTGAACGGAAGGATCGAGGCATGACCGGCGGGGCAGACATGGACAGCGCTGTCGAAAGCCGCTTTGCGCGCCGTTTCGGCGCCGCGCCGCAGGCGGTTGCAGGTGGCCATGGCCGGGTCAATCTGATTGGCGAACATACCGACTACAATGAAGGCCTTGTGCTTCCCTGCATCCTGTCGCGTCGCACGACAGTGGCGGTGTCGCTTCGTGAGGACAGCATGTTGTCCGGCGACTCCGCCGAGTTCGGCGTGGCGGAAGAACAGGGGGGTGCCGTGCCGTCCGGCAAGTGGCTGTCCTATGTCGACGGCGCGGTCGCGATGATGGCCGAGATGGGCGCGCCGCGCCGCGGCGTATCGGTGGCGGTCGAATCAGACGTTCCCGCGGGGGCGGGGGTCTCTTCCTCGGCGGCGCTTGGTGTGGCCCTTCTCAAGGCGCTGACGTCGGCGCATGGCATGGATATGCGGGAGCCGGCCATGTTGGCACGCATGGCGCAGCGCATCGAACATGACTTCATCGGGCTGCAATGCGGCATCATGGACCATATGGTCAGCGCGGTGGGGGCAGCGGCAAGCGCCATGCGCCTCGACTGCCGCGACCTTGCCTACAGCCTTCACCCGCTGATGCCTGAGGCCGAGGTGCTGGTGATCCATTCGGGAAGCGGGCGCAAGCTTTCGGAAGGCCAGTATAACGCGCGGGTGGCGGAATGCCGTGCTGCCTGCGCGGCGCTGGGGGTATCCTCGCTGCGCGATGTGTCCGCCGTTGATCTGGATGCCCTTGACGATGGAACAGTGCTTCGCCGGGCGCGCCATGTGGTGCATGAGAATGACCGCGTAGTTGCCGCTGTCGAGGCACTGACGACAGGTAACGCGGCGGCGTTCGGCGCTCTCATGCTGGAGAGCCACACATCGCTTGCCACCGATTACGAGGTGTCGTCGCCGGTCCTCGACAGGCTGGTCGCGGCCTGCCGGGATGCCGGCGCGCTTGGCGCGCGGCTGCCCGGGGCCGGATTCGGCGGCTGCATTGTATGCCTTGTCAGATCGGGTACCGCCGACGCGGTTCTCGCCGCGGTCACGCAAGCGGTGCCGGAGGCGCGGCTGATCGACCGGATCGCCGCCTAGAGACCGATGATGGAAAATCCGGATGGCGGCAGAATGCTGTCGCCGTGAAGAAGCTCGAACTGCATGCCAAGCCCGTCCAGGTCGAACGGGGTATCGCTGTAGTTCGTCACGAAGGCCCGGTCGCCGGCGCGCCGCATCCGCACCCCATCGGGAAGCGCAAGCGTCATCAGCCCGCTTTCGGCGCAGGCCTTCGACAGGATCTGCGCGAACAGGGCATCATCCGGCCAGCCGCACAGATAGTCCAGCATGCCGCGCTGGACCAGCGCCGGTCGGCCGTCCCCGGATGACATGATCACCTCGGCATCAGGATGCGGTGCGGCGAAGTCGCGCCAGACACGGAAGGCCCCGTCGCCGACGGCGATCTCGATCCCGGAGGCCAGCGTCTCGACATGCGTCACTGTCACCGGGCGAATCGCCTCCGGCAGATCGGGGGCAAGGCCGGAGGGAATCCGGAAGTCGGCTGTCTTCGACGCCGTTCGCGGCCCAAGGATCACCCGACCCTTCGCCGCTGCCAGCGCGCCGGCAAGTCCGGGCGGGCATGCGAACAATCCCGGGATCATTGTCAGCTGGTAGTCATTGATCCTGTCGGCGGCCTGGTGCGGCCCGATGATATCGACCGACAGCCCGAGCCGGCGAAGCGCGCGATAGGTGTCGAACACCAGCCGGAAATAGTCGAACATCTCGCCATGCGGCGTGATCTGCCAGGCCCAGCAGGACTCATAGTCGAACACCAGCGCCGCATCGCCCTGCGCTGTCTCCGGCCAGTCGAGATCGGCCAGAAGCGATGCGACCCTGCCAGCCTCGTCGAAGGCCTCGGCCGTGCTGCGGTCGGGACGAAGCAGGCCGGCATGCATCTGTTCCTGCGCGAAGGGAAACTGGCGCCAGCGGAAATAGCTCACCGCCTCGGCCCCATGGGCGAAGGCCTCCAGCGCCCAGAGCGCGATCATGCCGTCACGCGGCGCGATATTGTTGGGGGCCCAGTTGACCGGCCCGGGCTGCTGTTCCATCACCCACCAGCGGCCCTTCGAGGTGGCGGGGTAGAGATCGTGGTGAAAGGCCTGGAAATCCGGGTCGCCGGCGCGCGCGAAGGCGCGCCGGTGATCGGCCGGGAACAGGTCGCGCATCTGGTCGAGAAAGCCGAGCGGGTAGGAGTCCCAGGATGAGACATCCAGCTGCGCGCCTACGGCGTAATGGTCGAAATCGACAATCCGCCCCATGAAGTTATGGATGATGTCGCGCCCGGGCGACAGCTCGCGAAGGATGTCTGCCTGCAGCCTGTTGAACTCGGCGACCATCGCCGAGGCAAAGCGCCGGTAATCCATCCAGTGCGCCGGATTGGCCTCGGTCACTGTCATATTCGGCAGTTCGATATCGTCGAAACTGCCATATTGCATCGACCAGAAGACAGTGCCCCAGGCCCGGTTCAGCGCGCCGATCGACTGGTAGCGCTGTCCCAGCCAGTCGCGGAAGGCGGCAAGGTCGGCCTTGCCGTAGGAGATTGTTGTGTCATGGCAGCCAAATTCATTGTCTGTCTGCCAGCCGATCACCGCCGGATGCGTGCCGAACCTGCCGGCGACAGCGCGGATGATGCGGGCGCATTCGCGCCGGTAGCCCTGATGCGAAAAGCTGTAATGCCGGCGCGAGCCGAAGGTGCGGACCTGTCCGTCACGACCGGTGGCGAGCATGTCCGGCATGCGGTCGACAAGCCATTTCGGCGGGGTGGCTGTCGGGGTGCAGAGAACCACCTCGATGCCATGCGCGTGAAGCAGGTCGAGGGACTCCTGCATCCAGTCGAGATTGAGGCGTCCGGGCTCCGGTTCGATGACGCCCCAGGCGAATTCGCCGATGCGCGCGAAATCGATTCCGAGATCGCGCATCATGGCGGCATCGCGTGGCCAGTCGGCCGGATCCCAATGTTCCGGAAAATAGCAGACGCCGAGCCGCCGCCGCGTCACTGCGTCCACTCCGGCAGCCAGTCGCGATGCGCCGCCAGAAGGTCGCTTGTCATCGCCCTGATCTGGCCGACATCAAGCTCGGCAGCGGTATGCGGATCGAACATCGCAGCATGGAAGATATGCTCGCGATTCTCCTCGGTCAGGGCCGCGACGGTCAGCTCCTGGACATTGATGTTGGTCTTCATCATCGCTGCCAGCTGCGGTGGCAGGGTGCCGATGCTGGTGGCCTGGATGCCGTTGGCATCGACCATGCAGGGCACCTCGATGATGCAGTCGTCGGGAAGATTGCTGATGGCGCCGTTGTTGGTGACATTGCCATAGATGCTGGCCGGGCTGTTCGTGACCATGGCGTTCATGATGACGGCCGCATATTCGTTCGATGATTCGACCTCGACGCTGGCACCGTCCTTCAGTTCGGCGAACTGTTCGCGCCATTCGGCGATCTGCTCCTCGCATCGTGTGGGGTATTTATCCAGCGGAATGCCGTATGTCTCGATCAGGTCGTCACGGCCATCCTTGATGAACCAGGGGCAGTATTCGGCGAAATGTTCCGAGCTTTCGGTCAGGAAATAGCCAAGCTGGTTCATCATCTCGTAGCGGACCAGATTGGGGCAGCGCGGGCGCACCGGGTTTTCCTTGGGGATCAGCCCTTCG
>JBMHCH010000135.1:0-63640 GCA_049890015.1 Puniceispirillaceae bacterium (SeqCode) | reverse complement strand
CACCAATCAGGGCGGCATCGGCAAGGGGCTCTACAGCACCGCGCAGATGCAGGCCTTCAACAGCCATCTGTGCGCCGAGGCGGCGCACGCCGGCGGGCTGATCACCGACATCGCCTTCTGCCCGCACCATCCCGATGCGGTGAGCGCGGCGCTTCGCGCCCCTTCACACCGCCGCAAACCGGAACCTGGCATGATCCTGGAGCTTGCCGAGCGCTGGAACATCGATCTGTCGGCCTCGGTGATGATCGGGGATCGTGACAGCGATGTCGCCGCCGGCAGGGCCGCCGGGTGCCATGCCTATCTTTTCGACGGGTCCGACCTTGCGCAGCTGGCGCATCAGGTGGTCGCCCGGCATTTCAAGGACCGGAAGGCAGCAGGCGATGCATGAGATCGCGGTCATCGGCGGCGGACTCACCGGGCTGATGACGGCGACAGCACTGTCCTTTGCGATGCCGTCACCCGCGGCGGCGCGGATTGTCCTGATCGATCGCGCCACGCGCGATGCCCCGCCGGCGGACGAGCGCACCACCACCATTCATGCCGCCGGCGCGCGCATGCTCGCCGCCATGGGCGTCTGGGAGCGGCTTGCCGCGCCTCCGGCGCCGGTGATGCGGGTGGCGGTTGCCGAGGGCCCGCCGCCGACCGGACTGGCAGCGCGGCGACGGCCCGCAAGCGACCTCAGCTGGCAGGCGGCTGACACGCCGATGGGATATGTTGTCGCCAATGGCGATCTGCAAAACGCCCTTCGGGCCACCCTGATGACCCGCCCGGTCGAGGAAATCCGCGGCGTGGCCGTTGCCGGATGGCAGGCGGATGACGGGCTGGCGGAGCTGACGCTGGACATGCCGGACGGCGGACGGCGGATGGTGACGGCGCTGGCGGTGGCGTGCGACGGCGCCCGAAGCAGGATGGCAGAGATGGCAGGCCTTCCCCTGCGCGAGGAGCGCCAGCACCAGACCGCGATCGTCACCACGATCCATGCCGAGCGGCACCATGGGGATACAGCCTATCAGCGGTTTCTGCCTGGCGGGCCCTTCGCGCTGATGCCGGGGCCGGGAAACGCCATGTCGCTTGTCTGGACCCTGCCCAACGAGAAGGCTTCACAGCTCAGCATCGCGGAAGAGCAGGTCTTCGAATCTGCCTGCATGGACGCTTTCGGCACGTCGCTGGGGTATCTTCGCCTTGCCGGGGACAGGCTTGCCTGGCCGCTGCGCCCGTCCTGGCGCCGCGGGATCACGGCCCCTGCCATGGTGCTGGCAGGCGACGCCGCCCATGCCATCCACCCGCTTGCCGGTCAGGGCTACAATCTGGCGCTTGGCGACGCCGCCATCCTTGCCGACTGTCTTCATGCCACGCTCCGGCGGGGACTCACGCCCGACCATCCGTCTCTTCGCAACGGTTACGAGGCCGCAAGGTTGCCCGAGAGGCTGGCGATGACAACCGCCACATCGGGGCTCAACAGGCTGTTCTCCGGCGCGCCGCCATTGCTGCGCCGCGCCGCCGGCATCGGATTTTCCCTTCTCGACCGGGTGCCGGCGAAATCGCTGTTTTCGGATGTCGCCGAGGGCGGGGCTCTGGCGGATGCGGCGCTTCTGCGCGGCCGGCTTCCGGGAGGAGGCTAGTCGCGGCTGCGGCCTGCCTCGGCGAGGCGGGCCTCGTAATCCTGCATCAGGCTGTCCTGCCGGACGCCGTAATCATGAAGGATGTCCCAGCTGAACAGGCCGGTATCGTGCCCGTCATCGAAAATCAGCCTTACGGCGTAATTGCCGACCGGCTCGATGCTGGTGATCCGGACATTGCGCTTGCCATGCGGCGTGGTCTTCTGCCCGGCACCATGGCCCTGGACCTCGGCTGACGGAGACTCGACGCGAAGAAGCTCGGCGCCAAGGGTGAAGCTCTCGCCGGTTTCAAAGGTCACAAACAGGCTCTTCTTGTCGCTGCCAAGGCGGATTTCCGACGGCCAGTGCGTGCTCATCCCCGCTCTGCGCGCTCCTCGTCGCTCAGCTCGCGGGCCTCGTCGAGAAGCATCACCGGCACACCGCCGCGGACAGGAAAGGCCCGGCCAAGCTGGTGGCTGACAAGCTCGTTCCGAACCCGGTCATACTCAAGCGGCCCGTGGGTCACCGGACAGACGAGGACCTCGAGAAGTGCCGGGTCGAGACCGGTGCCCGGGCCCGTGCCGGCATTGTCAGTGTCGCGCGTCATTCTGTCCGTCATCCTCATGGAGTGCCATTTCCATCATCGCCACCAGCAGATCCGCGCGGCGGGCCATGCCCGGCGCCTCCAGAAGGGCCTGTTTCTCCGCAACATCAAAGGGGCAGACCATGGCAAGCGTGTTGAGGATGGAATTGTCGTCTGACTGCTGGATCTGGTCCCAGTCAGCCTCGAAGCCGCGCGCGTCGAAATAGCGGCGCATCACCGCAAACATGTGATCGCGGTCGCCGATACCGGCGCTGCTGTCATCCAGATCGGCAAGGAATTCATCCCACCCGATATCGGCCTGGCGGTAGCCCCGCGCCGTCAGCTGGTGGCCATGAAGCCGGAAGCGGCACACCCCGCTGAGCGCAATCATGTATCTGCCGTCGCCGGTCTCCTGGAAATAGCTGATCCGGCCAGCGCATCCGATTCCGAACAGCGCGCCCGACTCTTCCATCGGCTGCACCATGCCGATCAGCCGGCCACTGGCACCAAGCGCGTCCTCGATCATCGCCAGATAGCGCGGCTCGAAAATATTCAGCGGCAGTTGCCCGCCGGGAAGAAGAAGCGCGTTCGGAAGCGGGAAGATCGGGATCTGCGTCGGCAGCGCCGAAGCGGCATCTTGGTCGATATTCATCGTCACATCCTTTGGGTCACTACTGAGATCGAAGGCCGGACCCGGCCCTGGGATCAGGTCAGGAAAACAGAAGGGTCGACAGCTTGCGCCGCGCCGCGATCACATCGGGGTTGGCCGCCCCCAGCGTGGCAAAGAATTCAAGAAGCTGGAGCCGCGCCGCGTCGTCATTCCAGCCACGTTCCGTGCGGATTGAGTCCAGAAGCTGCTCCATGGCTTCGGCATTCCGGCCCCCGGCATAGAGCGCCAGCGCATAGGCCTGGCGGGCCGCGAGATCGGCCGGGTCCGCCTCGACCGCGGCCTTCGCCGACTCAAGCTCGCCGGCGGACTCCGACGCTTTTTCGGCAAGCTCCACCGCGGCGATCGCCGACTGCATAGCCGGATCGTCCCGATAATCGTCATTCAGCTGGTCGATGACCTCGCGCGCGCCGACGATATCCCCGGCGGCGCTCAGGCAGCGCACGACACCGGCAAGGGCAGCGACGGATTCAGGCGCGGTGGCCATCACCTGCTGGAACTGCATCATCGCCATGTCATGGTCGCCGGCGGCAAGCGCCGCCTCGGCGGCCTCGAGCATCGCTGTGACATCTTCGGCGCCGCCCCCCATCGAGGCCAACTTCTCGACAAACTGTTTGACGTTCGATTCCGGCTGCGCGCCGGCGAACCCGTCAACAGGCTGTCCATCGACGAAACCATAGACCGTGGGCACCGACTGCACACGCATCTGCTGGGCGATCTGGGTGTTCTCGTCGATATTGACCTTCACCATCCGGACCTTGCCGCCGCTCGCGCCGACAACCTTTTCCAGCACTGGTCCAAGCTGTTTGCAGGGCCCGCACCAGGGCGCCCAGAACTGGACGATGGTCGGGGTCTTTGACGAGGCCTCGATGACCTCGGGCATGAAATTGTCGATGGTGACGTCGACCGGCGCCGTCTGTCCGGCTGAGATCATCTGTTCCATGGCACGCTTGCTTTCTGTTGTCGCTGTTGCGGGGCCGCCACCGGC
Source organism: Puniceispirillaceae bacterium (SeqCode) (assembly GCA_049890015.1). Taxonomy (GTDB): domain Bacteria; phylum Pseudomonadota; class Alphaproteobacteria; order Puniceispirillales; family Puniceispirillaceae; genus UBA8309. The sequence continues at coordinate 59,804 of JBMHCH010000135.1, read as the reverse complement.
ACGGACATGCGCGCGCCGCCGCGACCTGGCGGTCACATCTGAATCTAGGCATCAGGCCCGCCAAAACAAGGCCGGCAGCCTAGAGTGTGATGATCATCGGGTCATGGCCGGAGATGGCGAGGAACCGGCGCAGGCCGTCCGGCGTCACACCAAGCGTCAGATCGTTGACAAGCGGATGGAAAAACAGCATCTCGGCTTCCATGAGGCTGGCGTCGAGCGCCAGCGTGATCCGGTGATCGGTATCATTGATCAGGGTGAACGGGCTGACCGCGCCGGGCCGCACTCCGAGAAACTCGAACAGCCTGTCCGCGCTGCCAAATGACAGCCTGTCGCTTCCGATCCTGTCAGGAAGCGCCTTCAGATCAATGTCCCGGTCCTCCTGGGCAACCACCAGGAAATTGCGTTTCTTGCGGTCGCGGAGGTAGAGGTTCTTCACGTGCGTTCCATCCATCTCGCCGCGAAAGGCCTTCGAGTCCTCGACGGTTCGCAGTGGCGGATGTTCATGGCGCGAAAAGCTGATGCCTGCCGCCGACAGGCGGTCCATCAGCGCTTCCGGTGTCGTCGGCAGGCTGTCCTTGAAGGCGGACGAGGCGTCCATGGGTATGGCTCCACAGAAATGAAACGGCAATCGGTGATGGGTTGAGAAATAGAAAGCTGACCCGCTTTGTCAAGCAGCGCCGCCTCGCGGCCGGTGGCAGGGCAGTCCGCGCTCCGGCGGCATGTAACAGAATGCAACGATTGACCGATTCGCGGGGCCGGCCTACCACCTGCACAGAATGGCGCGCGACAGAAGGTGGCTATGACACGCATTGGATTGATCGGCTGTGGCATGTGGGGACGGAATCTGGCGCGCAACCTGGCCGCGCTCGGCAGCCTTGCAGCGGTGGCCGACCGTGATCAGGCCCGCGCCGATGCCTTTGCCGACGAATTCGGCACCTCCTCCCGCCCGGTTGATGATCTGCTGACGGCCGACGCGCTTGACGGGGTGGTGATCGCGAGCGCCGCGCCGACCCATGCCGACCTTGCCTGCCGCGCCCTTGCCAACGGCCGCCATGTCTATGTGGAAAAGCCCTTCGCCATGACACTTCAGGAAGCCGAGACCATGGCCGCCGCCGCCGTCAGGAATGGCAGGCAGCTGATGGTCGGTCACCTGATCCGTCACCATGACGCCTTTCGGGAGCTGCAGGAGCAGATTGCCGCCGGCGTCATCGGCACGCTTCGCCATGTCACTGCCAACAGGCTTGCGATGGGTCGCATCCGGTCAACCGAATCCGTGATCCATGATCTGTGCCCCCATGACCTGTCGCTGATTCTGGCGATCATGGGCGAGGCGCCGGTCGACCTCGCCTGCTCGGGTGCCAGCCACGTGACTGCCGGCATGCCTGACATGCTGTCCGCGTTTTTCCGCTTCGGCGGCGGGCGAAGCGCCAGCATCACGACAAGCTGGTTGTGCCCCTACAAGGAACACCGGCTGACGGTGACCGGAACAGCCGGATCGATGGTCTTCGACGATACGCGGCCCTGGCCCGAAAAGCTGACCCTCTATCGTGACACCATCGCGCCGGATGGCGATGCCTTTGCCATAGGCCGCTCGAAGCCGACTCACCTTCCTGTCGCCGAGGCCGAGCCGCTGAAACAGGAAATGCAGGCCTTCATGGCATGCTGCGAAACCGGCCGGCCGGCCCTTACCGGAATCGAGGATGCGATGGCCGTGCAGCGCGTCCTTCACCAGATGATCGAGCGTTACACAGAATTCGGACAGCGGCCGCCGCAGGAAGCGGCCGCTCGCAAAGGAACCCACAGATGATTCCCTTTATCGATCTTGCCGCGCAGCAGGCGCGCATCCGCGACAAGGTGGATGCCGGTCTTTCCCGCGTTCTGGACCACGGCGCCTACATCATGGGCCCTGAGGTCGGCGCCCTCGAAGAACGGCTTGCCGCCTATGCCGGAACACGCCACTGCATCAGCTGCTCCTCGGGCACGGATGCGCTGATTCTGGCGCTGCTGGCACAAGGGCTTCGCGCGGGCCAGGGGGTCATCGTGCCCTCCTTCACCTTTGCCGCCAGCGCCGAGGCGATGCCGGTCCTCGGGGCGGTCCCGGTATTTGCCGAGGTGGACGCCACGACCTTCAATCTCGATCCGGCGAAGCTTCCCGACGCGCTCGCGGCCGGCCGCGCCGCGGGCATAGAGGTTGTCGGGGTGATCGGCGTCGGCCTGTTCGGCCAGCCCGCCGATTACAACGCCATTCGCAGCTTCGCCGAAGCCGAGGGCCTGTGGGTGATGGACGACGCGGCGCAGAGCTTCGGCGCCAGCCTGAACAACACCCGCGTCGGGCAGCTTGCCGACATCACCTGCACCAGCTTCTTCCCCGCCAAGCCTCTTGGATGCTACGGCGATGGCGGCGCGGTGTTCGTCGATGATGACGGCAAGGCCGAGATCATGCGCTCCGTGCGGGTTCACGGCATGGGGCGGACACGGTACGAGAACATCCGCATCGGCATGACGGCAAGGCTTGACACGATCCAGGCCGCGGTGCTGGACGCGAAAATGGATATTTTCGATGACGAGCTGGCGCGGCGCCAGAAGGCCGCCGACATCTATGCCGACTGTCTGGGGGATGTTGTGGAGACGCCGCGCCTTGCCGCCGGGGCCACGTCGAGCTGGGCGCAATATACAGTGAAGCTTCCCGGCGGAACGGACCGGGACGCGGTGATGGCAGGGCTCAAGGAGCAGGGCGTTCCGAGCGCCGTCTATTATCCGGTGCCGATGCACCGGCAGCCGCCCTATCGCGGCTTCCCGGCCAGCGGCTGCGGCATGACAGTGACAACGGATCTCTGCAGCCGTGTGATGGCGCTTCCGATGCATCCCTATCTTGAAGAAGAGCAGCAGCACAAGGTGGCCGCCGCCCTGAAGAGCGCATTGGCGACCGCCCGGAAGGCCTGCTGAAAGCCGCCCTTGCGACAGGCGCCGGCGAGGCCGCGTCACGGATCAGGCAAGGCCCCGATGCAGGCGATGCGAAAACGTCCGATGTCAGCATTCGCCGCTTGCAAGGGTGAGCAGCTTGCATTATACCGTCGCAACGCGGATTGCGCTGACCACACGGTTTGCATCGCGAACGCGGGTGTAGCTCAGGGGTAGAGCACAACCTTGCCAAGGTTGGGGTCGAGGGTTCGAATCCCTTCACCCGCTCCATTTCCAGACCGGCAGGTCTTTGGACCATGGGGCTCGGGACTGTCTCCGGACAGTCTCCCGTCAGGATCGCCCGGACCACACGGCATCACCTAAGATCCCATGCGGCCACCATTCCAATTTGGCGCACAGCCCCCGCCTAGCCCGCGGTGACGCCGCTGATCAGATTTTCCGTCATCAGCAGCTGTTCAAGGGTCTTCGCGCTGTCATCGACCTCCTCGATCGATGCGATGAGTGCCATCTTGTTGCGGTGATGCATGCGCGCGATCTCTTCAGCCTCTCCGATGGATATGTCCTCGAAGCGGATGGCCGTGCCCGGCAGCATCCGTCCAAGCTTCGGAAGATCCGCCGAGATCACGGTCGCGATCTTCGGGTAGCCGCCTGTTGTCTGGCAGTCGGACAGCAGAATGATCGGCAGACCATTGCCGGGAACCTGCACGGCGCCCTTGACGATTCCGTCCGAGGCGATGTTGTAGCCGTTTTCATGTTCGACCCGCGGCCCCTCGAGCCGCATGCCCATGCGGTTTACCGCCTGCGACACCGTATAGGTCTCGCCAAGGAAGCTCCGCAGTCCGGCCGGCGAGAAGTAATCATCCTGCGGCCCCGGAACCACTCTGATCACAGCCGCAGACTCATTCCCTGGCGGCTGCCCGAGGCGGCGCTGCGGCTGCGACGCGGCCGTGTGAAGACAAAGCGGTAGAAGATCCTCCTTCTCCAGATTCCGCCCGTTGAATCCGCCGAACCCGCCTGACAGGCAGGTGGACTGGCTGTCATAGACAGCCGGAAGATCGAACCCGCCCTGAACCGCGAGATAGCAGACGGCGCTGTCGCCGACCGGGCCGATCCTGAAGACCTGCCCCTTGTGGAGCGTGACGCTGCGGCAGGCGGCGATGGCCTGTTTTTCAGGAGCGACGATTTCGATGTCTGCCGCCGTTCCGGCAAGAGCGACGGTCACGCTTTCGGCTGTCACTCTCATTGTCGGACCAAGCATCCTGATTTCGAGCGCGCCAGTCCCGGGATCATTGCCGACAAGCGCGTTGGCAATGTCAAAGCTGTCCAGGTCGAGCGCCCCGGATACCGGAATGCCAAGCGCCTGATATCCGAAACGTCCCCTGTCCTGGATGCTGGTCATGGGACCTGGTGTTATGACCTGCAGCCCGGCCGTCATCGCCGCCTCATGTTCTCGATGTCGAACTGTCCGGTGCTGACCCGCGATGACAGCTCGTCATATTCGGCCCTGTCGATGCGGCGCAGAATGACCCTGTCGCCGGGCTTGAACAGGATCGCCTCGTCGCGGTCGAGGCTGAAAATCTGCACCGGGGTCCGCCCCACCACATGCCACCCGGTCGGGTTGGCGACCGGGTATATGATGGTCAGCCCGGTAGCGGTGACCAGCGAGCCCGCCTCCACTCTCGGGACTGGGCTTTCCCGTCTCGGGATGTTCAGCCTGGCCGGCAGGTCGCCCATATAGGGCTGACCCGGCGCGAAGCCGATCATGTAGACATGATGCTGCGTGTCCAGCATGGCCTTGACGACCTGTTCGGCGCTGAGGCCCGACGCCCCGGCGACAAAGCCGAGGTCAGGCGCAAATTCCGCGTCGAAGCACACCGGAATGCTCCAGACGTCAGGGCTGGCATCCCCTGTCTCCGGCGCAGACGCGACCAGCGGACGGAGATGCGAAATGAGCTGCTCGCGTGTCAGGACCAGCGGGTCGTAATGAACAAGAAGAGACCGGTATGTCGGCACGGTTTCGGCGACACCCGGGATTGCCGCGCGCGCGAGGCTGCGGCTCAGGGCGACGATCCGGCTGTTCAGCCCGCGATCGATGCCGGTGCCGAACTGCACCGTCAGGGCGGTATCGCCGCTTGATAGATACTGTACCTGCGGACTGGCCATGTCGGTCAGGCCGGAACCATGGTCCTGTGCATCGGTCTGATCTCGATGCCGGCATCGATCAACGCGCCGCGTACCGCCCGCGCCATCGCCACCGCCGCCGGGCTGTCGCCATGAACGCAGATGGAGTCAATCCGCACGGCTATCCGTTTCCCGCTCTGGCTGCGAATTGCGCCCTCCTCGATGAACTGGACCATCCGTCTGCCGGCTTCCGCAGGGTCCTCGATCATCGCGCCGTCCTTCTTGCGCGATACAAGCATGCCGTCATCCTCATAGGCGCGGTCGGCGAAGATTTCGCGGGCGATATTGAGCCCAAGCCGCTCTCCGGCCCGTTCAAGCTGGCTACCGGGCAGGACCAGAAAAATCAGCTCCGGATCAACGGATTTCACCGCGCGGGCCGCGGCCATCGCCAGATCGGCATCTTCCGAGGCCATATTGCTCAGGGCGCCGTGAATCTTGTAATGGGTGACCCGCATGTCCAGCGAGGCGGCCATGCCCTGAATGGCGCCTATCTGATAGACAAGCGATTTTTCGATGTCCGCAGGGCTTTCACCGACAATCCGGCGGCGGCCAAACCCCCACAGGTCGTTGAACCCGGGGTGGGCGCCAACGCCAACGCCGTTCAGCTTCGCCCGGGACAGGGTTTCGTGCATCACCACAGGGTCGCCGCCATGGAATCCGCAGCCGACATTGGCCGAGGAGATGATCTTCATCATCTCCTCATCCTCGCCGATCTTGTAGGGGCCGAAACTCTCGCCAAGATCGGAATTCAAATCGACATGCGTCACAGAGCGCCTCTCCCGCAACCTGCCGGTTCATGCATCCGGCACGATGTCACTATTTGATAACGATCTGAAAAAGTAAAGTTGCCAGCCCTGCCGGCGAACAGCGCGGCGGGTGACGGAGCCGGGCATCGTCATCACAGCCGGCTAGGCGCGGCCAACCGACTGGTAGGCCAGTCCGGCGTCCCGCATGTCCTGCGGGTCATAAATATTGCGAAGATCAACAAGGGTCTTGCCGCGCATTGCGCCAAGAAACTGCTCTGCCGTCAGCGCGCGGAACTCGTTCCATTCCGTCACCACAACGGCGACATCCGCATTTTCAAGACAGGCTGTGGCGCTGTCGGTGAAGGTAACGCTCTGCGCCAGCAGAGATTTCGCCTCATGCATGGCTTGCGGGTCATAGGCCTTGATGTTGGCCCCCGCCTCAGCCAGAGCCGTCACGATGTCGAGCGACGGGCTGTCGCGCATGTCATCTGTTTCCGGCTTGAAAGACAGCCCCAGGATGGCAACGGTCTTGCCGGACACACCTTCGCTTGCGGTGATCACACGTTCCGCCATCGAGAGTTTGCGGGCGGTATTGTAGGAAACAACCTCGTTCACGATGCCGACGCTTGACCCGAAATCTTCAGCGGTGCGGACAAGCGCCAGCGTGTCCTTTGGAAAACACGACCCCCCATATCCAGGTCCCGGATGCAGGAATTTGCTGCCGATCCGCTTGTCCAGCCCCATGCCCTTGGCGACATCATGCACATCGGCACCGACCAACTCGCACAGGTCCGCCATCTGGTTTATGTAGGAGATCTTCACCGCCAGGAACGCATTGCTGGCGTATTTGATCAGTTCTGACGTCTCAAGGCTGGTCATCAAGATGGGCGTTTCGAGCAGATAAAGAGGCCGGTACAGCGCCTTGAGCATGGCGCGGGCGCGATCGGTCTCTGCGCCGACCACAACCCGGTCAGGTCTCATAAAGTCGCTGATGGCGGCACCCTCGCGCAGAAATTCAGGGTTCGACGCCACATCGAAATCAGAGCCCGGATTTGCTTTCCGCAGAATGCGCGCCACCTCACGACCAGTGCCGACCGGCACCGTTGATTTCGTGACGATGACGGTGTAGCCGTCCAGATGCGCCGCGATTTCCTGCGCCGCACTGAACACATAGGTCAGATCGGCATGGCCATCACCGCGCCTTGTCGGCGTTCCGACAGCTATGAATACAGCGTCGGCTGAAGCGACAGCCGGCCCGATATCAGTCGAGAAATGAAGCCGGCCCGCCTTCACGTTTCGCGCCACGAGATCCTCAAGTCCGGGCTCATAGATGGGCATCACGCCCGATCCTATGCCGGCAATCTTCGCGTCATCCTTGTCGATGCAGGTCACATCAAAGCCGAATTCGGAGAAACAGGCTCCTGATACGAGGCCGACATAGCCAGTGCCAATGATTGCCAGCTTCAACACAATCTCCTTGTCAAAAAATTGCCGACACAGGATTGAAACCGCGTCGTTCTGAAATGCATTTAAACTGGAATTCGATTACAGATTCGTGTTGCCGACGGCTGAAATTGCGGACGCGGCACACCTCATACCTCCAGCAGACGTTCCACGGCAAGGGTCAGCGCATGGCCAAGCGCGATATGCGATTCCTGGATATGCATCGTGACGGTGCTGGGAACCGCCAGAAGAAGATCGGCATGTTCGGCAAGCTTGCCGCCACCCTCGCCGGTCATCGCCACGATGGCGATGCCGTGGTTGCGGGCGGCCTCGCAGGCTGCCACCACATTGGCGGAGTTGCCGCTGGTCGAGATTGCCACCAGAACGTCCCCCGGCCTGCCTAGGGTTTCGACCTGGCGGGCAAAGATACCCTCGAACCCGAAATCATTCGCATAGGCCGTCAGGAACGAGCTGTCCGTGGTCAGCGCCAAAGCCGCCAGCCCGTGACGCGGCCGCCTGTGATCCAGCGTCGCGACGAATTCAGCGGCAAGATGCTGAGAGTCCCCTGCCGATCCGCCATTGCCGCAGAACATGAGCTTGCCGCCTGCCCGCAGGCTGCCCGCCACCATCTCGGCTGCGCGCATTGTCTCGGCACTGCATTTCTCGGCTGTGAGGCTTTTCACCTCGGCGGAGGTCGTCAGGAGATCACGGATGTTGTTCTCAGTAAAGCTGGCCATGGCTGCCGCACCGGATGTGTTCAAATGAAGGTCGATTATGTCGCCTTGACCACCAATATGGTGCTCGGTATCCATGGGTACCAGCGACGCTGTCTGACCGCAAGGATGGTAACATGATCAAGAAGGCGATTTTTCCTGTCGGGGGCCTTGGTACACGGTTTCTTCCGGCGACCAAAGCCATGCCCAAGGAAATGCTGCCAGTGGTCGACAAGCCCTTGATCCAATATGCCGTGGAAGAAGCGGCGGAAGCGGGTATCGAGGAATTCATCTTCGTGACAGGCCGCAACAAGACGGCCATTGAAGACCATTTCGACCACTCCTTCGAGCTTGAGGCCACCCTTTCCGCCAAAGGCAGGGACCAGGCGCTCGGCATGGTCAAGGACATGATGCACAACCCGGGATCGGTGATCTATGTGCGTCAGCAGCAGCCCGCCGGCCTCGGCCATGCCGTCTGGTGCGCCCGCCATCTGATCGGTGACGAGCCGGTGGCCGTCCTGCTGGCGGATGACCTGATCCTCGGCAAGAGCTGCGTTGCCGAAATGGTCGAGGCGTATGATGGCGGCAACATGGTCGCCGTGATGGATGTGCCGCGCGACCAGACCGGGTCCTACGGAATCGTCACCCCGGGATCGGATGACGGAAGAATCGTGCGGATCGACGGCCTTGTCGAGAAGCCGGACCCGGCTGATGCCCCATCCACCATCGGCGTGGTGGGGCGCTACATCATCACGCCGGATGTGTTCGACACGCTGGGGGGGCAGACACGCGGCGCCGGCGGAGAGATCCAGCTCACCGATGCGCTTGCCGGGCAGATCGGAAGCGCGCCTTTCACCGGTCTGCGCTTTTCCGGAGAGCGGTTCGATTGCGGCTCAAAGCTCGGATTCCTGCAGGCCAACGTCGCCTTTGCCCTTGAAAAGGACAGTTTGGCGGAAGATCTCAGCCGATGGCTCGGGGACCGTCTGGCATGAGTGGCCATGTCTTCGACGCGACGATTCTGCGCGCCTATGACATTCGCGGCATTTTCGAGGATACGCTGACAACAGCCGATGCCCATGCCATCGGCCTGTCTTTCATTACCCTCCAGCGGGAGCGCGGGTTCGGTATCGAAGTCGCTGTCGGCCGCGACGGCAGATTGTCATCCCCGGCGCTTGCCGAGGCCCTGATCGCGGGTCTGGTCTCCGGGGGCGCCAAGGTCTTCGACATCGGCTGCGGCCCGACCCCGATGCTGTATTTCGCCGCGCATGAGTTTGCCTGCGGCGGCGCCATTCAGGTGACAGGAAGCCACAATCCGCCAACGCATAACGGTTTCAAGATGGTTATGGGCGGGCTGTCCTTCTTCGGCGACGATATCCGGACGCTTGGCGAGATCAGCCGCGCGGGTCCGTCGGCGCAGGCCGGGGGCAGCATGACGAAACGTGACATCCAGCCAGCCTATGTTGACAGGCTTGCCGCCGGGGCCGAGGCGGCGGGGCTGACAGTGATCTGGGATTGCGGCAATGGCGCCAGCGGCCCGGTGACCGAGTTGCTTGTCGATCGGCTTGATGGATCGCACAAGGTTCTGTTTCCCGAGATCGACGGCACCTTTCCGAACCATCATCCCAACCCCGTCGATCCGGAAACACTGGATATCCTGCGCCGCGAAGTGGCGGCGTCAAAGGCAGACCTTGGCATCGGGTTTGATGGTGACGGGGACCGGATCGGCATCGTCGACGCCAAGGGGCGCCAGGTGCCGGGCGATCTGCTGACAGCCTTTCTGGCGCGTGATGTCGCCACCAGGCATGACGGCGCGCCGATACTTCTTGATGTCAAATCGTCGGACTCTGCGCTTCGGCTGATCGAGGACACAGGCGCCTCGGCGCAAATCTGGAAGACCGGCCACAGCCACATGAAGAAACGTATGAAGGAACTTGGCGCGCCTCTGGCCGGGGAAATGTCCGGACATATTTTTATCGGCGACGGCTATCTTGGCTTCGATGACGCCATCTACGCGGCCGCGCGTATCATCACGCAGATGGTCACGGGTGGCCAGTCGATCACCGACTTCATGGATTCGCTGCCACCGCAGCACGCCACGCCGGAATTGCGCATCGAGTGCCCCGATACCGAGAAATTCGCCATCATGGACAGGATCCGCGAGCATGTATGCACCGCGCGCGACCCGGATGAGGTGAATGCGATCGACGGCGTGAGGGTGCGCGCCGAGCAGGGCTGGTGGCTGATCCGCGCCTCCAACACCGAGGCAGCGCTTGTCGCCCGCGCCGAGGCCCGCGATGAGGCGGCCCTTGGTGATCTTCTCGGGGATATCGAGACAACCCTTGCCGCCGCTGGGCTCGATTGGTCGCGCCCCTGATGCGTGCGCCTGATGCGTGCGCCTGATGCGCGCCCCTGATCCGCGCCCCTGATCCGCGCGCTTGATGAGGGGCCTGGCGGCGGGCCGTTCAATCGCTCCACCACGGGTGACCGGCCTGTTTCGCCATCGGTGCAGCGGCCCTGCGCCGCATCTCTCGCCAGATGGGGCGCATTGCGCTTGGCAAGGCCGGATGCAGGCAGTATTGTGCGCGCCTGATTCCCCGGCCCACGACCCATCTTGGAGACTAGAATGCCCAACCACGTTTTGCGCGGACAGCTTTCCGTCGCAGCGGAGCTTGCCGATTTCGTCGATGATGAACTTCTTGCCGGCTCCGATGTGGCGCCGGCGGATTTCTGGGCCGGGTTCGACGCCGCGGCTCACCGGCTGGCGCCGCGCAACCGTGCGCTTCTTGACACGCGCGCGGCATTGCAGGAACAGATCGATGGCTGGCTTCGCGACAACCTCGCCACAGGGGCGGCAGCCGGCATCGACAGCGCCGCCTACACCGCCTTCCTTCGCGACATCGGCTATCTTGCCGACGAAGGTCCCGACTTCAAGATCGACACCGCCAATGTCGATCCCGAGATCGCCACCATCGCCGGCCCGCAGCTTGTCGTGCCGATCACCAATGCCCGCTATGCCCTGAATGCCGCCAACGCCAGATATGGCAGCCTCTACGACGCCTTCTACGGAACCGATGCCATTCCGGCCGAAACCGCGCCGGCCAACGGCTATGATGCGGCGCGCGGCGCCAAAGTCATCGCCAGGGTGCGCGAATTTCTTGACGAGACCCTGCCGCTTGCAGATGCAGGCTGGGCCGATGTGACAGGCCTTTCTGTCGCCGATGGCAAGCTTGTCGCTGCCACCGGGGCCGGCACCACCGGCCTGAACGACGACGCCGCCTTTGCCGGCCATGAAGGCGACGCCGACGCGCCGAAGATGATTGTGCTGCGCCATCACGGCCTTCATCTTCTCATCCAGATCGACCGCAACGGCGTCATTGGCCGCGACGACAAGGCCGGCATCAATGACGTTATCGCCGAATCCGCCATGTCAAGCATCATGGATTGCGAGGATTCAGTGGCCTGTGTGGATGCCGAGGACAAGGTCCTCGCCTATCGCAACTGGCTTGGGCTCATGAAGGGCACTCTTGAAGAGAGCTTCGAGAAGGGCGGCCGGACAGTCACCCGCAAGCTTGCGTCCGATATCGGCTACACCGCCGCCGACGGATCCGACGCCAGCCTGAAGGCGCGGGCCCTGATGCTGGTCCGGAATGTCGGCCATCTGATGACCAATCCAGCCATCCGCCTTGCCGATGGCAGCGAGATTCCGGAAGGAATCATGGATGCCTTCATGACCGTCGCCGGCGCGCTGGCCGACCTGAAGCGGGGCCAGAATTCGGCCGCTGGCTCGGTCTATATCGTCAAGCCGAAGATGCATGGTCCCGAGGAAGTTGCCTTCGCGGTCGAGATCTTCGCGGCTGTCGAAACGACCCTCGGCCTTGCCGAAAACACCGTCAAGATCGGCATCATGGACGAGGAGCGCCGCACCACGGTCAATCTGAAGGAATGCATCCGCGCCGCGAAATCGCGCGTGGTCTTCATCAACACCGGCTTCCTCGACCGGACCGGGGATGAAATCCACACCTCGATGGAAGCCGGCCCGATGATCCGCAAGGCTGACATGAAAGGTGCCACCTGGATCGGCGCCTACGAGGACTGGAATGTCGATGTCGGGCTTGCCTGCGGGCTGGCCGGCAAGGCGCAGATCGGCAAGGGCATGTGGGCCATGCCGGACCGCATGGCCGACATGCTGGAACAGAAGATCGGCCATCCCATGTCCGGCGCGAACTGCGCCTGGGTGCCGTCGCCAACCGCGGCAACGCTTCACGCGCTTCATTACCACAGGGTGGATGTCGCCGCCCGCCAGGCCGAAATCGCAGCCCGCGCGCCGGCAAGCCGCGACGACATCCTGTCGGTTCCGGTGGCAGTTCGCCCGAACTGGTCGCAGGATGATATCCGTGCCGAGCTTCGCAACAACGCACAGGGAATCCTCGGCTATGTCGTGCGCTGGGTCGACCAGGGTGTCGGCTGCTCGAAGGTTCCCGACATCCATGATGTCGGACTTATGGAAGACCGCGCCACTTTGCGGATTTCCTCGCAGCATATCGCCAACTGGCTGCATCACGGTGTATGCAGCGCCGATCTTGTCACCGAGGTGATGCAGGAGATGGCAGGTGTGGTCGACCGGCAGAACGAGGGTGACGCCGCCTATACGCCGATGGCTGCCGATTTCGACGGATCGGTGGCCTTCCAGGCGGCCTGTGATCTTGTGTTCCGCGGACGCGAGCAGCCCTCGGGCTATACCGAGCCTGTGCTTCACGCCCGCCGTCTGGAAAAGAAGGCGCAGAATGGCGTTTAACCCCGATCCTTATATCTCGAAGACCCCGGGCTTTCCCAAGGACGGCATCACCTTCTACGACATCAGCCCGATTCTCGAGGACAAGGATGCGCTTCGCGCGGCGATGGCGGCTCTTGCCGATCTGGCGCGGCCCATGCGGCCCGACATCATCGCCGGGGTCGATGCCCGCGGCTTTCTCTTCGCGCTGCCGCTGGCGCTTGAGCTTGACTGCGGCATGGTGATGGTGCGCAAGGCCGGAAAGCTTCCAGGCGAGCTGTTCGAACAGACCTATGCGCTGGAATATGGCGAGGCGCGGCTGTCGATCCAGGCCAGCCGCCAGCTGCGCGGCAAGCGTGTCGTGCTGTGCGACGATCTTCTGGCCACCGGCGGTACGCTGGATGCTTCGGCCCGGCTTGTCGCGCAGTGCGGCGGCGTTCTGGCCGGCGCTGTCTGCATCATCGAGCTGAGCGGGCTGAAGGGGCGCGAGCGTCTTGACTGCCAGGTGGCGGCGCTGCAAACCTACGAGTTCTGACGGCCGCGGCGGCGCCATGCCGCGCGGCAAGACGCGGAGCGTGCCGATGCGACTGACCCGTCCCCTTATCTCCTGGTCCCTTTATGACTGGGCCAGCTCGCCGGTCCCCACGCTTCACACCACCTTCATTTTCTCGGTGTTTTTCGCCACCGCGGTGATGCCGGAGGGCGGCACTGTCGCCTGGGCCTGGATGACATCGGCAAGCGCGCTGCTGGTCGCGCTGGCAGCGCCCTTTCTTGGCAGGCTTTCCGACGGGCGCGGCGCGGCGAAACGCTATCTGGCGGCCGCCACGCTGATCGGCGCCGGCGCCACCGCCGGGCTGTGGTTCGTGCTGCCGGATCCGGGTTTCGCGATGCTGGCGCTGACGCTGTCGGCGCTCTCGATCCTGGCGATGGAGCTGAGCTTCGTCTTCTACAACGCAATGCTGCCGATGGTGGCCGGGCCGCGCGAATATGGCCGCGCCTCGGGACTGGCCTGGGGGCTTGGCTATGCGGGGGCGATCATCGCGCTGGTGCTGGTGCTGGTGTTGTTTGTTCTTCCCGAGAGCCCGGCCTTCGGCATCGGCACGGAGGATGCGGCGCATATTCGCATCACCATGATCTTTGCCGCACTGTGGCTGTGCCTGTTCGCGGTGCCGCTGTTCATCTTCGTGCCGGCACCGCCGGCCAGCCAGGATGCGGCGCCCTTCGGGACACAGATCCGCGAAAGCCTGAAGGTGGCGATGCGCATTCCCGACATGCCGCGCTTTCTCCTGGCCCGCATGCTGTTTGCCGACGGGCTGGTGACGCTGTTCGCCTTTGGCGGGATCTATGCCGCAACCGTCTTCGGCTTCTCCCAGACCAAGGTTCTGGTCTTCGGCATCATCCTGAACGTCACTGCCGGGCTTGGCGCAGGACTTGGCGGCGTCGCTGATGACAGGCTGGGGTCGGTGCGGGTGATGCGGCTGTGCCTGCTGGCGCTTGCCGGCCTTGGCATTGTCGCGATCCTGGCTCCGAACGAGGCGCTGTTCTGGGCGGCGGGCGCGCTTCTCGGCATTTTCATCGGGCCGCTGCAATCCTCGGCCCGCGCCTATGTCGCGCGGCGCGCCCCGCCTGACCAGCGGGCCAGCCTGTTCGGGCTGATGATGTTCTCCGGAAAGGCGACAAGCTTTGTCGGGCCGCTTCTCTACGGCCTGTTTGTCGCCAGCACGGGAAGCGAGCGCGCCGGCATGGCGGTTGTCATCCTGATGCTGCTGGCAAGCCTCGTGATGATGCCGCGGCGTTAGGCCGTGCCACCCTCGTCGGCGGCGCGGACCTGATCACGGAAGCTGTCGATCACCATATCCTTGCCATCGCGGTCGATGTGCCAGAAGGTCCAGCCATTGCAGGACGGAAGCGACTGCAGCTTCGCGCCAAGGCTGTGGATGGACCCGCTTTCGCTGGCATCGGTGACAAGCGAGCCGTCCGCGCGCACCCGCGCCGAAAACCGCCGCTTCGCGTCAAACAGCACATCGCCGGGCTGGATCAGTCCGCGTTCGATCAATGATCCGAACGGCACTTTCGGCTTCGCCCGCTTCGGCGCGGTGGCAAGAAGCTCCGGCGAGGCGATCGGTTCCACCGCCTCGATGCGCCGGCGGGCGATCGCGGCATAGCCGCTGTCCTGCTCAATCCCGATGAAATGCCGGTTCAGGCGACGCGCCACCGCCCCGGTCGTGCCGCTGCCAAAGAACGGGTCGAGAACCAGATCACCCCGGTTGGTCGAGGCCAGAAGCACCCGCGCCAGAAGCGATTCCGGCTTTTGCGTCGGATGCGCCTTGCGGCCATCGGCTTTCAGCCTTTCGGCCCCGGTGCAGATCGGAAGCTCCCAGTCGGACCGCATCTGAAGATCGTCATTCAGCGCCTTCATCGCCTCATAATTGAAGGTATGGCGCGACTCCTGCGAACGCGCCGCCCAGATCAGCGTTTCATGGGCATTGGTGAAGCGGCGTCCGCGGAAATTCGGCATCGGATTGGTCTTGCGCCAGACGACATCGTTCAGCATCCAGAAATCCAGATCCTGGATGATCCGTCCAAGACGGTAGATATTGTGATAGCTGCCGATCACCCACAGCGCGCCGTCGGGTTTCAGGATGCGGCGCGCCTCGGTCAGCCAGGCCGTCGAGAACGCATCATAGGCGGCGAAGGAATCGAACTTGTCCCAGTCATCCTCGACACCGGCAACGGCAGAATGGTCGGGGCGTGACAGGTTGCCGCCAAGCTGAAGATTGTAGGGCGGATCGGCGAACACCAGATCCACCGACGCCGTCGGCAGCTTCTTCAGCTCCTCGAGACAATCGCCCTCGATGACAATATCCGTCTTCACATCCTTCACGTTACCCACCCGATCGGCCATCTTCGCGGCCTGTCCTTCCACGTTTCTGTACATCCAAAAGACGAACAATGCCTTTCCAAGTCAACCATGCTGCGGGAGCCGGAAAGACACCCACAACATCTGGTATCACCTGACCCGAAGGGCTGATTATCTTGTAGGGATGATGGTGCAAGTTTCGTGCCTTTTCTGGCACTTGCACAGGATTTATTAACCTTTGGTCGAAGCTGTGTCGCCGATGGAGGCAAGCTGTTCGCGCACCGGGGCGAAGCTTCGCCTGTGGTGCGCGGTGACGCCAAGGCGGGCCATGGCATCGCGATGCGCCGCGGTGCCGTATCCCATGTTCGTCTCCCAGCCATAGCCGGGATGGGCCGTGGAAAGCGCCAGCATCAGACTGTCGCGTTCATGTTTGGCGATGACCGAGGCGGCGGCGATGCTGAGGCTTCGCGAGTCCCCCTTCACCAGCGTCTGCGCCGGGGCGGCGAGGCCGGAAGGCATCTGGTTGCCATCGATCAGCACCTGCGCCACAGCGCCATGGCCGGCGCCGCTGATCCGCTCGGCAAGCCTGGCGGCGGCGGGGGTCATGGCGTCGAGGGTCGCCCGCAGGATGCCGTCGCGGTCGATCACCGCCACCGGCACGGTGACAAGGGCGTGGAGATGCGGGCCGGATGTCAGGTGCTGGTGGAAAGCAGCGCGCTTGGCCGGCGACAGTTTCTTTGAGTCATCCAGCCCTGGCGGAAGGCTGGCGATGGCCTGCGGGTGAAGCCATGCCGCGGCCACGGTGACAGGCCCTGCCCAGGGCCCGCGTCCGGCTTCGTCAATCCCGATGACAGGACCCGCGAACCCCTGTTCGATCGACAGGTCGGGCATCACCCGCCACGGCGAAGCGTCGAGGATTCGGACAGGCGCGGCATGATCTCGACGAAATTGCAGGGCTTGTGACGGATATCGAGCTGATAGCGCAGAATATCGTCCCAGCCATCCTTGCAGGCTGATGTCGATCCGGGAAGCGCGAACAGATAGGTGCCGCCGGCGACCCCGGCCAGCGCCCGCGACTGCACTGTCGATGTGCCGATCTTCTGATAGGACAGCATCCGGAACAGCTCGCCAAACCCGCCGATTTCCTTCTCGACCACCGCATCGAAGGCTTCCGGCGTGCTGTCGCGGCCGGTCAGGCCGGTGCCGCCTGTGGTGACGACGACGTCGATCTGCGGGTCCGCGACCCAGCTTCGCAGCCTGTCGATGATCTTTGGAACATCATCTGTGATGATGGCGCGATCGGCCAGGACGTGCCCGTCCTCTACAATCCGCGAGGCAAGCAGATCGCCCGAGCGGTCATCCGCCTGGGTGCGGGTGTCCGAGACCGTCATCACCGCGATATTTACCGGCTGGAAGGGAACTGACATGTCGAGTCTGTCGGTCTGGCGCGCCATCGGGATCTCCTTGTCGCTGCGGGTGGTGGCGGGTGCCCGCCGCCGGGTCAATCGGCCGAGTGTAGCACTGTCGGCGGAGCCATCGATACAAAACGGCCAGGCCCGCCCGCGGCAAGCTCGCGCAGCGCCGGCGCGGCCTCGCCAAGCTGCGAGCGGTACAGCGCCAGGTTCCTGATCACGCTTTTGATGTAATGGCGCGTCTCGCGGGCCGGAATGGATTCGATCAGGAGAAACGGGTCATCCTGGTGATCGACCTTGGCAAGCCATTTGCGAAGATTGCCCGGCCCGCCATTATACGCGGCAAGAAGCCTGACCACCGAGCGGTCGATCAGCGGCTCGTCGAGAAGTGAATTGATGTAGGCCTGTCCGATTTCCAGATTGCGCCGCGGGTTCAGAAGAAGATGACGGTCACGCCCGCGAAGCGCGCGGTTGCGGGTCACGAACGAGGCTGTGGCCGGCATGATCTGCATCAGCCCGGCGGCGCGGGCGCGGCTCTTGGCGCGCGGGTTGAAGCCGGATTCCTGCCGCGATATCGCCCAGACAAGCGCCTGGTCCACGGAAAACTCCACATCATACAGGGGGATCGGATAGATGGCGCCAAGCCAGGTCACGCCTTCGCTGCGGCGCAGCAGTTCGCCGGCACGATAGGCCAGCCCGGCCATGCCGTGATCGATCGAGAACCGGAGCGCCGATTCCTGCATCTCGGCCGGCATGTCGCCCCACAGATAGCGAAGCTCGCGCTCAGCGTCGTTCAGCCTTCCGATCTGCAGCAGGGCGAACAGCCTAGTGCCGCCGGGACGTCCGGAAAGCCACGCGAGGAATCCGTCGTCATATCGTGGCAGATCAAAGGACAGCTCAAACTCCTGGCCAAGAATATGGCGCGCCATCACGCCATAGAAGCTGTGAAGCTCCTGCGCCGCGATCTCGAGATAGCGGATGGCCTGCTGTGGCCGTCCTTCGCGCATCTCCAGCCGGTGCGCCCAGAAGGCGGCGGCGGCGCGAAGATCGGGAAAGACATCATCCTCATCCGCAAGGGTGCGGAAGAAGCTTCCGGCAAGATCGAACCTGCCGCTCCGCCAGGCCGCCAGCCCGCCCGACCAGTAGGCCATATGCGCCCCGTCACGCCCGACACCGATGCCGTGACGCGCCTGCCGGATGGCCTTGTCATCAACGCCGAAGATGAAATAGGCATGCGCGATCTCGCCGCGAAGCTGCGCTTCCTCCTGTTTTGTCAGATAGCGCCTGTTGCGGGCATTCTTGATCACCTCGAGCGCGCCGCTTGGCCAGCCCCGGCGGATACTGCGACGGATCTCGCGCGCGACGCGGCGGGTGGTGCGCGGCGAGGCGCGTCCGGCAGTATAGAGAGGGATCGGCGGGCGGTAGCTGCTCGCCGTCGCAAGGCCATAGCCGTTCAGATAGCCTGGCTTCGGCGCTTTTGGCGCCTTGGCGTTGCCTGGACGGCGCTTCTTTGCCAGCCAGAATATGCGGCTGGCGTCGGGGTGGTCGTTATAGCGCTTCAGCCAGCCCGACAGCTCGCCATAGCTTGACCGCCAGGCAGTCGGATGAAGATAGCGCTGCGACAGCAGATGGCCTTTCAGAAGGTCGCTTTCGAGGCGGCCCATCTCGCGGGTGGCCTGCTTCATGCGCCCCATTTCCTGGAGATGGAAAAGCCGCTGATACTGCTGGACGTCGAAGTCGCTGAGGGGCTGCGGCAACGCTGTCGCGGATGGCGATGCGGCGGCAGGTGTCATCGCCGGCAGAAGCCACAGGCCAAGAGCGATGAACACTGCGGCCAGAGTTGTGGGTGGACCTGCTTTGAAACGGGAGACTGGCACCTGACTCACCTGGCGCGGTTGCGGTGCGCGCGCACTCTATCCGAGTTTGTCGGCAAGCGCCAACAGATCTGCATAGGCCAGCCGCTTCTGGGCTGGCGAGCGGATCAGATAGGAGGGGTGAAGCGTCGCCATGGCCGGGCGGGCGACACCATCGCCGGTATCGACGTCATGCCAGCGCCCCCGAAGCTTCAATATGCCCCCCGCCGCCGGCAGCAGGGCCTTTGCCGGCGCGCCGCCAAGAAGCAGGATGCGCTCCGGATTCACAAGCTGGACGTGACGAAACAGCCAGGGCAGCAGCAGCGCCATCTCCTCGGCGGTCGGGGTGCGGTTGCCTGGCGGCCGCCAGGGAATGAGCGTGGTGACATAGATGTCGGCGCGGCTCAGCCCGATCGAGGCCAGCATCCTGTCAAACAGCTGGCCGGCCGACCCGACAAGCGGCAGGCCGACCCTGTCCTCGTCACGACCCGGCACCTCGCCGATCACCATCAGCCGCGCCGCCGGGTTGCCGTCAGCGAAAATCATGTTGCTTGCCGTGTTCCGCAGCGCGCAGCCGTCATAATCCGCCATCGCCGCGCGAAGGTCTTCAAGGCTGGAGATGGCAGCCAGATCCGCCGGAACCGCCACCCCGGTCCCGTCTGCTGGCGATGATGTGCTCTGCTCGGCCGGAGGCGGCGCCTTCTTGGCTGGCGCCGCATCGGGCGACGCGGCCGGTGATGATCCCGATGGCGCCTGATCCGGTGCCTGATCCGTTGCCTGGCTTGGTGCCGGATGTGATGTCTGATGCGGTGCCTGCCGGGATGGTGTGTCCGCGGAAACAAGATCGCTGATCGACAGCGCCCTGTCGTCAGCGCGGTCATCCAACAGCGCCTCGTCGATTCCCATCGCCTCCTGCCAGGCAAGCTGGGCAATCAGTGATCTGCGGTCGGGGGGGTTCGCTGGCATGCAAGTTTCCGTCGATTTCCTGATTTCGCCGCTGCGCGAAAAAGACAACTATCGTAGCGAGATTAGCTACCATATAACCGATGCGTACATAACATTTTAGGTCGTGTCGGACGACTTGCCAGGAGTGGGTGCGAAAACATGGAACGTGAAGCAATGGAATTCGATGTCGTGATTGTCGGCGGCGGCCCGTCGGGCCTGTCGGCGGCGATCCGTCTGAAGCAGCTTGCCGCCGAGGCCGGACGCGAGATCGAGGTCTGCCTCATCGAGAAGGGAAGCGAGGTCGGCGCGCATATCCTGTCCGGCGCCGTTCTCGAGCCGCGCAGCCTGGACGAGCTGATCCCCGACTGGAAGGATCGCGGCGCGCCGCTGGACACGCCGGTGACCGCCGACAAGTTCATGTTCCTGACCGAAACCGGGTCCTTCCGGCTTCCCACGCCGCCGCAAATGAACAATCATGGCAACTACATCATCTCGCTTGGCAATTTCTGCCGCTGGCTGGGTGAGCAGGCCGAGGCGCTTGGCGTCGAGATCTATCCCGGCTTCGCCGCCGCCGAGGTCCTGTATGACGAGTCCGGCGCGGTGTGCGGCATCGCCACCGGCGACATGGGAATCGGCAAGGATGGCGAGCAGACCGACATGTATATGCGCGGCATGGAGCTGCGCGCGAAACAGACCATCTTCGCCGAAGGATGCCGCGGGCATCTGACAAAGACGCTGTTCGACAGGTTCGACCTTCGCGAAGGCAAGGACCCGCAGACCTTCGCCATCGGCATCAAGGAGCTGTGGGACATCGATCCGGCGAAGGCGAAGCCTGGCACCGCCTGGCATTCTGTCGGCTGGCCGCTTTCCACCGACACCTATGGCGGCTCCTTCCTGTATCACCTGAATGGCAATCAGGTGGCTGTCGGCTATGTCGTCGGTCTGGACTACTCCAACCCGCATCTGTCGCCCTTCGAGGAATTCCAGCGGTTCAAGACGCATCCGGCGGTTCGCGACGTGTTCGAGGGGGGGCGCCGCGTCTCCTATGGCGCGCGGGCCCTGAATGAGGGCGGTTTCCAGTCGATTCCGAAACTGACCTTCCCGGGAGGATGCCTTGTCGGCTGCACGGCAGGCTTCCTGAATGTGCCGAAGATCAAGGGCACCCATACCGCGATGAAATCCGGCATGACCGCGGCCGAGGCCATCTTCGAGGCGCTCGACGATATCGAGACAGGTTACGAGCCAGCAAGCTACCCGGAAAAGCTGCAGTCTTCCTGGCTGTGGACCGAGCTCTACAAGGTGCGCAACATCCGTCCGGCCTTCGCCAAGGGGCTGTGGTTCGGCATGGCGAACGCCGCGATCGACACTTATCTGTTCATGGGCCGCGCGCCCTGGACGATGCGCCATCACCCTGACCATGCCAATCTGAAAAAGGCGGCGGACGCGCCGAAGATAGACTATCCGAAACCGGACGGGGTGATCAGCTTCGACCGCAATTCGTCGGTCTATCTGTCAGGTACCAACCACGAGGAAAACCAGCCGGCGCATCTGACGCTGAAGGATGCCTCGGTCCCCATCGCGCACAATCTTGCCCTGTATGACGCGCCAGAGCAGCGATACTGTCCCGCCGGGGTCTATGAGATCGTCCGCGAGGAGGACGGCACCAACCCGCGCCTGCAAATCAACGCGCAGAACTGTGTTCACTGCAAGACTTGTGATATCAAGGACCCGAGCCAGAATATCGTATGGGTCACACCCGAGGGAGGGGGCGGCCCCAACTATCCGAACATGTAGGCAAGAGACGAACCATGTCCGGCCAGAACAAGTGTCATACCAAGCGCATGTCGGCCAGCAGCATGTCGGCCAGCAGCATGTCGGCCGGAAGCATTCTGGCCGGCAGCCGCGCCGCGACGGTTCTGCCATCGCTGGTTGCGGCGATGCTTGTTCTTGCCGGGTGCGGCGCCGGCCAGCAGGGTGGCGGCACGGCCGCCGCCCCGCCGGTATCGGCATCGGCAGGCCTTGTGGCGCAAAGCAGCGCGGCCCCGGCCGGCACGACCCAGGCTGGCGCGGCATCGTCATCCACCGCCGCCGCATCCCCCGCGCCGCATGATACCGCCACCACCGCCGGCCATTATCTTGCCGCGCGCCAGGCGCTCTATTTCAATGATGTGACGCAATCCGCGGACTTCTTTCTTCGCACGCTGGAAACCGATGCCAGCGACGGTGCGCTGCTTCAGCAGGCCTTTCTGACACAGTATTATTACGGCGATATCGAACGCGCCGCCGCCCTTGGCCGGCAGCTTGAAAGCCTCAATATGGTCGTGCCGCTCGCCGGCGAGCCGGCAACGGCATTGGCGCTCCGGAATGGCGACTGGCCGGCGACGCTGGTTCTTGCGGACCGTATCGCCGAGGACAGCAATGCGCTGGTCATGGCCGGGCTCATCAGGTCCTGGAGCCTTGTCGCCATTGGCCAGGGCGATGCCGGCATTTCAAAGCTTCTGGAGACAGGCCGCCTGGCCATCGACGCGGATCGGGGCATGCCTGCCTATTTCCGTCTTCACGCCGCGCTGATGGCGGAACGTCTTGGCCTCGATGCGGAGGCGCGGCAGCGCGTGACGGGATTGCACGAGAACGCGCTTCCGGCCCATGTCGCCCTGCAGCTTGCGGCATTCCATGTCCGCCAGGGACAGGCGGCCCTTGCCTATGGGATCATCGAAGAACGCCTGTCAGACCAGTTCAACCGCGCCGAGGTTCTGGCCGCGCTTGACCGCCAGGCCAGCATCCGGCCAAGCATTCAGGAACATATTGCCGATGCCGTCGTGGCGATGGCGCTGGAGGAGCGGGCCGGTGACGGCGCACAGTCGCTGTCCGCGCGGCTTCGCTTCAGCCTGTTCATTCATCCGCAAAACCATTTTGCACGTCTCCTGCTGGCTCAGAACCTGACAGATTTCGGCCAGTTCGACAGCGCGCTGGACACTCTTTCGCGGGTGCCCGATGGCGGCATCTACGGGCAGCTTGCGCGGCTGTCAGAATCAGCTGTCATTGAGGAGCAGGGTGGCGCCGATGATGCCATTGCCCGCATGAATGCGGTGGCGGCACGCGATTCATCGAATGCCTATCTCTTCCACCGGATCGGTGACAGCTACCGCCGCAACAGCCAGTTCGCCGAAAGCCGCGATGCCTATATGAAGGCCATGGCGCTGGGCCGTGACACAGGTGGCCTTCATCGCAGCCTTGGTGTGTCGCTGGAACGTCTTGGCGAATCCGTGGCAGCCGAAACACATCTTCTTCGCGCCATCGAGATTGATCCGGGCGACGCCTACGCGCTGAACTATCTTGGATACTGGTGGGCCGACGAAGGTCGCAATCTTGATCAGGCCATCACCATGATCGAGCGCGCCGTCAGCCACCGGCCGACAAGCGGCTTTTTTGTCGATTCCCTCGGATGGGTCCATTTCAAGCTTGGCGATGCGGGACGCGCCGTCGGCTATCTGGAACGTGCCACCGAGCTGGAGCCCTCCGATCCGGAGATTACCGGTCACCTTGGTGATGTCTACTGGGTCCTTGGCCGGCGCGACGAGGCAAGATACAAATGGCGGCTGGCGCTGTCGCTCAGCACCGATGAAGAAGAACAGGCCATGCTGAAGTCAAGACTTGCTTCCGGGCTGGCGGCCGAGGACATTCCGAAACAGACCAGCCCCGGGGCCAGCTAGGCAATGCCGCCCTCTTCGCATCCGGCGCATGATCCCGGCAGCGGCACCATTGTCAGAGCGCCGGCGAAGCTGAACCTCAACCTGAGAATCACCGGACGCCGAGATGACGGCTACCACCTTCTCGAATCAGCGGTTGTGTTCACCGCCTTTGGCGATGTGCTGACCATATGGCCGACCGCTGATCCGGACGATGATGGGGACAGGCTGACCGTCGCCGGGCCGTTTGGTTCATCTCTTGCGTCCTGCGGCACTGACAATCTGTGCCTTCGCGCAGTGCGGGCCTTCCGCGGCGCGGCTGGCGGATGCGCGCCTGTCCGCATCCATCTCGACAAGCAGATTCCGACAGGTGCCGGGCTTGGCGGCGGATCCAGCAATGCCGCGGCCATCCTGCGGTATCTGAATGGCCGGATCGCGACACCCCTGACAGAGGGCAGGCTGGCCGAGCTCGCGCTGTCGCTGGGGGCGGATGTTCCGGTCTGCCTTGCCGGCGGCGCGCAGCATATGACGGGCATCGGCGAGACAGTGGTTCCGATCGATCCGGCGCCGACCGGTCATGTGGTGCTGGCGCGTCCCGATGTGAGCCTGTCCACCAGGGAGGTGTTCGCAAGGCTTAAACCCGCCAGCACCCCGGAACATTCACCGCCTGCCAGCGATCCCGGTGCCGCGGCCCTTGTCGCCGGCGGCAATGATCTGACCGCCGCCGCGATCGAGATGGCGCCCTCCATCGCGACCGTGCTGGACGCGCTTTCGGCCTGTGCCGGAAACCTCGCGGCGCAGATGTCGGGAAGCGGATCGGCCTGTTTCGGGCTGTTCCGGGATGCCGCCTGCGCCGAGGCGGCGGCAAGCCGGCTGACGGCCACCGGTTTCTGGGCGGTGGCGACGCGATTCTGAGGAGCGACGAGGGGTTCCGGACCCTGTCGAAATAATTGCGGCGGACAGGGTGATCGGGGTTGATCACCCCCCTTTTGCCCGTTACATTGCGCGAACTTTGCGCCGGTGGCGTGATTGGGGCGTAGCCAAGTGGTAAGGCATCGGTTTTTGGTACCGTGTATCGTAGGTTCGAATCCTACCGCCCCAGCCAGATCCGAAATGCCAGATCCGAAATGCCAAATCCGCAGTGCCAATCCCCAAAAGCCAGTCCCGAAATGCCAATCCCCCAAAATCGGCCTGCGCCGCGGCGTCGGCGACCGCAGGGCTGATCAGGGAACTGAGGACAGCGAATAGCCGAGCGTATTGGTGATGATGAGGTTCTTGTTGGTGAGACGCTTCACCTTCTGGCGAAGCCTGTAGATGTGGGTTTCCACCGTATGGGTGCTGAGCCCGTTCTGGAATCCCCATACTTCGGCAAGAAGCTCTTCCTTCGGTACGCAGTTCGGATGCGCCCGGTACAGATATTTCAGGATTGTCGATTCCTTTTCGGTGAGAATGACCTTGCGGTTCTCATCGGCCGATTTCAGCAGCTTGTTGGCCGGTATGAAGCTCAGCCCGCCAATCGAGAAACGGGCCGTGTCCGAGGCCTTGTGCTGCCAGAGCTGTGACTTCACCCGCGCCAGCAGCTCGCCCATCCGCATCGGCTTTATGACATAGTCATTGGCCCCTGCCTCCAGGCTGGCGATGATATCCTGCTCGGCGTTCTGGCCGGTGAGCATGATGATGGGTTTCGAAAAGCCGCGGTCGCGAAGCTTGCGGCAGATTTCGATGCCATTGCCATCGGGAAGCCGGATATCGAGGATCACCAGGTCGGGCGAGCGTTCATCGATCTCGCGAAAGGCCTCGAGAATATTTTCCGCCTCGAAGACGTCATCGAACCCTTCGACGGCGAACTGCTCCTTCAGCGTCGCGCGAAGGAAGGGATCATCATCGATGACAAGGATCCGGCCATTCGGTGCGCGTTCCCACACCGCGTTATTGTCCAGTCCTTGCATTTTCATTGGCCACTCCATAAAAGTGGGCGTCACCTGAGCCGTGACGCAAGGGTAACCTGAAACAAGGTCTGCCACAAAGCCCGAAGGCCGGGCAGGAACAGGACCCGGACATTGACATGAGACAGACAGACGCAAGCCGAACCTATCTGAGAACAGACCGTGTCTGCCAGGAATTGCGCCGTGGCGGCATGGTCATGTTGCGAATCGGCACAGGCGCCGCCTGCCTGCTGCGTGCCGCCGAGCTGTCAGGATCCGGAGACCGGTCGGAACTGCAGAGGCTGGCGGGATCGGGAGCCCTTCTCGTTCTGACACAGGCCCGCATGGAAAGCCTTGGCCAGGCGCTGCCGGCGGAATTCTGCAGTGCCAGCCTTCCCATCCACAATCTTGACCATGACCGGATCGCCCAGCTTGCCATTGATCAGCCGTCAGCCAGCCTTCTTGACGAGTCGCTGTCGGTGATGGGGGAGCGGCGCGGATCGCTGGCGGATTACGCCACCAGGCTTCTTCGCATCGCCAGGCTGTTGCCGGCCGTGCTTCTGGCACGGGTATCGACCCGTGATCCGGAGCAGCTGCGGCGCTTGTGCGACAGCAACAACATCATGCTGATCGATGCGGACGATATCGACAGCTACATGGATGCTGCCGCGCAATCCCTTCGCATTACCGCGCGGGCCAGCGTGCCGTTGCGGCTGGCGGAAGATGCCGAGGTGGTGATGTTCCGGGCCGAGCTTGGCGGGGATGAACATTTCGCTGTCATCGTCGGTACAGTTGATCCGGACAGGCCACCCCTTGTGCGGCTGCATTCCCAATGCATCACAGGTGACATTCTCGGCAGTCTGAAATGCGACTGCGGCGACCAGCTTCAGGGGGCGCTGGCCATGATGTCAGAGGCCGGCGGCGGCATTCTCGTCTATCTGCTCCAGGAAGGCCGAAATATCGGGCTTCTCAACAAGATGCGGGCCTATGCGCTTCAGGACAGCGGCTTTGACACCATCGACGCCAACCATGCGCTTGGCTTTGACATGGATGAACGCTATTTCATGCCTGCCTGCCGCATGCTGGAGGAGCTTGGCGTTCGCACGCTTCGGCTGATCACCAACAACCCGGACAAGATCGCCCAGCTTGAGGCAAACGGGTTCACGGTCAGCGAGCGGGTGCCGCTCAATACGCCAAGCAACAGGCACAATGAAGATTATATCGAAACAAAGCGCGCCCGCGCCGGCCACCTGACAGACACTGACAGACGCTAGCCTGGCACTGACAGCCGCCGGCTGGCCCGGCGGCGTTCTAGGGTGTGCGGGCCCCGAAGATGGCAGACCCGACCCGCACCGACGTGGCGCCGAATGCGACCGCTTCTTCGAAATCGCCGCTCATTCCCATAGACAGCCCGGCAAGGTTGTTCCGTGAGGCGATGGTGCGAAGAAGGGCGAAATGCATCGCCGGCTCCTCATGCTGGGGCGGGATGCACATCAGCCCGGCGATATCCAGCCCGTGCTCGTCCCGGCATTGGGCGATGAAGGCATCGGCATCGTCAGGCGATATGCCCGATTTCTGGTCCTCTTCACCTGTATTCACCTGGACATAGCAGGGAAGCTGGCGATTCTGGCGGCGCATTTCCTCTCCCAGAATGCGGGCCAGCCTGGGCCTGTCGACCACCTCGATCACATCGAACAGGGCCACGGCTTCGGCTGCCTTGTTGGTCTGAAGCGGGCCAATGAGGTGCAGCGTCAGATCATCATGGATGAGACGCCGTTCCTGCCATCGTAGCTGGGCTTCCTGAACCCGGTTCTCCCCGAACCGGCGGTGTCCGGCGGCGAGGGCCGCGTCGATACGGCCATCCGGCTGGCGCTTGCTGACGGCGACGAGATCCGGCATCGGCATGCCGGGGTCCGGGCGCGCCTGTGATATGCGGTGCGTGATCTCGGCGATATTCACCGCGAGGTCACCCCCGGAAACACCCCCGGAAACACCCCCGGAAACACCTCCGGAAATACCCCCGGCAATACCCCCGGCGACATCCCCGGCGACATCCCCGGCATTCGTCTCGTCACCATTCTGGTCGCTGACGGTCATCGACCCTGCCTCCTGATCCGGCCTTCATGTCTTCCAGATAAGCCCGGCCTGTCATCAACTCAAGATCGGATCGGCCGCAGCCACGGCGCAGAAGAGCAATGGCGCAACAGTTCCTGTTGCAAAAATACAACAGGAACGGCAAAAGACGCTCACGACACTCCTAAAGAAATTGTTAATGAAGCAAATTCTAATAAAGTGATGTCGCGGCCAATGGTGGCCGCGTTCCTTTTTAGGGAGATATGTAATGCGTAAGGTTCTTCTTGCGACCACCGCCCTGGTAGCCCTCGGTGGTGTTTCTGTTGCTTCGGCCGACATCTCGATCTCGGTCTCCAACGAAATGAAGTACAGCTCGTGGTCCGACAACACTGCTTCGACCACTTCCAACAACAGCAGCGTCACCAACGACTCCACTGTCAAGATCTCGGCTTCGACCGTTCTCGACAACGGCCTGTCGATGAGCTCCTACGCCGCTAACGATACCACCACCGGTTTCGACGACTTCGGTTTCTCGATCTCCGGCGACTTCGGCACCATCGGCTTCAAGGGCAGCGAGTCCGGCGACGCATTCGCAACTGCCGCTGACGTCACCGCCGACGAAGGCCACTCGATCCTGGCAGCTACAATGACCGCAGCAGCCAACGCCTTCGTGATGCCTGCCGACGAGAGCGTCGAAGCTTCCGACGTTTCCTACCTGTCGCCTGACATCAACGGCTTCCAGTTCGCAATCGGCATGGCCGACACTGGCGGTTACTCCGACGACAGCTCGATGGGCGCACAGTACTCGATGACTTCGGGCGACGCCTCGGTCACCGTCAAGTACGCTTCGTCCGAGCAGGGTGTCGCAACCTCCGGCAACGACGCCATCGAGGCAACTTCGCTTGGTCTGGTCATCGGCTATGGTGACGCGACTGTGACTGTGTCGCAGAACACCAAGAAGAAGGGCTCGTCCTACGACTACACCGGTGACGCCGTCGGCGTGACCTACGCGATGTCCGACGTCATGACCCTCCAGGCCTACACCGGCACCACCGAGGATGCCAAGGACTCGGCCCACGAGATCTCCGACACCGGTCTGGGTCTCACCTACACCATCACTCCGGGTCTGTCGCTCAGCATCACGCATAACGATGTCGACCTCAAGGACACTGATGCGACCAACCAGAACAGCGAGAAGACCACTCTTGCTATCAACCTGACTTTCTAATCCTAGTAAGTTGGAGTACTGTTGGAGGGCCGGGAAACCGGCCCTCCTTTTTTCTTGGGACCACGCACATGCGAATCACAGCTCTCGTCCTCCTAGGCCTGCTTATCGCGGGCTGCTCGAATGTCAGCCCGGCACCGCCACCACAGGAAGAGGACAGCGACGTGTCCTTCCTGACCGGAAAGCCCGGCGGGTGGAAGCTCAGCGATATCGGCGACTTCAACAAGAATGACGATGGCGGCATTCCGGTGAACGCCATTCTCTGGCGCGCGGCGCTGGAGATCGTTTCGCTTCTTCCCATCGCTGACGTCGACACTTTTGGCGGGACCATCATCTCCGACTGGTATTCGCTTCCCGACACGCCGAACGAGCGGATCAAGCTGACAGTCTTTGTCGTTGATCGCGAGCTTCGCTCCGATGCTGTCAGGGTCACTGTCCATGTGCAGAGCCGCGACGATGTCGACGGGCCGTGGAGCAGCAGCGTGCGGGACGAGGAATTCGCCCGCCGGCTGGAGGATCTCATCCTCAACCGGGCCCGCGAGATCCGCGCCGAGTCACTGACAGACATCGCCGAATAATCGTTTCAGAACCTCCCGCCTTCCAGGGTGACAGACATGGATGAGTACAACGCCTCGGCCATCGAGACCAAGTGGCAGGAGCGGTGGGAAGCCGACCGTTGTTTCACTGCCGAGACCAGCGACGCAAAACCGAAATATTACGTCCTCGAGATGTTTCCCTACCCTTCCGGGCGGATTCACATGGGGCATGTCCGCAACTACACGCTTGGCGATGTTGTCGCACGGTATCGCCGCGCCTGCGGGTTCAACGTTCTTCACCCGATGGGGTGGGACGCCTTCGGGCTTCCTGCGGAAAATGCCGCCATGGAGCGCGGTGTCCACCCTGGCAAATGGACCACCGAGAACATCGCCGCGATGCGGACCCAGCTTCGCGGCATGGGACTGTCCTATGACTGGGATCGCGAGCTTGCGACCTGCACGCCGGATTATTACCAGCATGAGCAGCGCATGTTCCTTCGCTTCCTCGACAAGGGGCTCGCCTATCGCAAGGAAAGCTGGGTCAACTGGGACCCTGTCGAGAACACCGTGCTGGCCAACGAACAGGTTGTCGACGGGCGGGGCTGGCGTTCCGGCGCGCCGGTCGAACGCCGGCTGCTGTCGCAATGGTTCCTGAAAATCACCGAATATGCCGATGACCTTCTCGAGGCCATAGAGGGGCTGGATCGCTGGCCCGACCGTGTACGCCTGATGCAGCAGAACTGGATCGGCAGATCCGAGGGCGCCGAGGTGACCTTCAGATTGACAGAGACGGCTGCTGACGGCACCGCCGCTGTCGATGTCTTCACCACCAGGCCGGATACGCTGTATGGCGCCTCCTTCCTTGCCGTGGCGGCGAACCATCCGGTTGCGCTGGCGCTGGCGGAGCATGACGCCGCCGCCGCGGGCTTTGTGGCTGAGTGCGCCAAGCTCGGAACCTCCGAGGCCGCTGTCGAGACCGCCGATAAAAAGGGGTATGACACCGGCCTTCGCGCGTCCCATCCGCTGGATGACACGATCGAGCTTCCGGTCTATATCGCCAATTTCGTGCTGATGGAATACGGCACCGGCGCCATCTTCGGCTGTCCGGCCCATGACCAGCGCGACCTCGACTTCGCCAACGCCTATGGTCTTCCTGTAATCCCGGTGGTGCTTCCCGAGGACGCGGATGCCGCCAGTTTCTCGGTCACTGATACAGCCTATACAGGCCCTGGCAGGCTCTTCCAGTCGCGTGACTGGGACGGGCTTGGCGTCGAGGACGGCAAGCGCGCCGCCATCGCCGCGCTCGAGGCCGCAGGGTCGGGAACCGGGCGCACCACCTACAGGCTTCGTGACTGGGGCGTGTCCCGCCAGCGATACTGGGGCTGCCCGATTCCGATCATCCATTGCGCGCGCTGTGGCCAGGTGCCGGTTCCCGAGGCCGACCTTCCGGTCGAGCTTCCCGAGGATATCGATTTCGACGCGCCGGGCAATCCGCTGTCAAACCACCCGAGCTGGAAACATGTCAGCTGTCCGACCTGCGGCGGCGAGGCTGTGCGCGAACAGGACACCTTCGACACTTTCTTCGAAAGCTCCTGGTATTTCCTGCGGTTCGCCGACCCGCACCATCCCGAAGGCTTCAGCCGCGAGGCGGCCGCCTACTGGATGCCGGTCGACCAGTATATCGGCGGCGTCGAGCATGCGGTGCTGCATCTCCTCTATTCCCGCTTTTTCATGCGGGCGCTCCGCGATACCGGATATCTGGAGCTTGACGAGCCCTTCGCCGGGCTGATGACGCAGGGCATGGTCTGCCACCAGACCTTCCAGGATGCCGATGGCAGATGGCTGTTCCCGACCGAGGTCGAGCGTGACGGCGAGGCCTGGCGCCAGGTCGAGACGGGCGGCGCCGTGACCGCCGGCCGCATCGAGAAAATGAGCAAGTCCAAGCGCAATGTCGTCGATCCGGAACTGATTATCTCGAAATATGGCGCCGACACGGCGCGGCTTTTCATGCTGTCCGATTCCCCGCCGGAACGCGACATGGAATGGACCGAGTCGGGCGTCGAGGGCGCCTCGCGGTTCCTGAAACGCCTGTACCGCATGGCGGCTGACCCGGCGCTTGCCACGGATGAGGCCTCTCTTCCCTCGGAAGGACCGGGCGCTGGCCTGGTGCGCGCGACACATCGTGCGATTGCCGCGATGACGGCCGATATCGAGGGATTCCGCTTCAACAAGGCGGTGGCGCAGCTCTACACCCTTGCCAACGCGATCGGCGAGGTGAAGGCGGCTGATGACGGCGCCGCCGCGGCGCGCCGGTTCGCTGTCGAGACCCTCACCAGGCTGATCTATCCGATGGCACCTCACATCGCCGAGGAAATGTGGCAGAGTCTGGGGCATGACAGCATGCTTGCAGTGACAGAGTGGCCGGTTGCCGACCCGGATCTTCTGACCGAGGACAATATCGAGATCGGCGTTCAGGTGAACGGAAAGCTTCGCGATACGGTGTCGCTGCCACGTGACGCCGAAGAGGACGAGGAGCGCGCAGCAGCGCTGGCCTCCGCCGGGGTTATCCGATATCTTGACGGACGTGACCCGCGAAAAGTCATTGTTGTCAGAAACAGGATCATCAATGTGGTTGTCTAGGCTCATCATCGCCGCCAGCCTCTTCTGGCTTGCCGGATGCGGCACCATGGAGGTGGCCACTCTTGGCACCGCACTGCAGAAACGGGATGTGGCCATCAATGTTGTCGATACCGGAGGCCGAAACGGCCAGCTTTACAGCCGCCAGCTCCGCAAGCGGCTGGCCGACCAGCAGCTTGCCGCGACACATGATCTGACGACTGTCCTGAACGTCTCCTCAAGCACGACACTCTCGGTCCGGGGATCAAGCTCGGACCTGAAGAAGATGACGATGTCCGCAACGATCACACTGGTGGACAGATCCACCGGCGACATCGTCCTCAGTGACACCCTGTCGGCAAATGCGACGCTCGGCACGGTGTCTTCCTATTTCTCGCAGGTCCGCTCGGACCGGCATGGCAACGAACGGCTGGCGATGCTTCTTGCCGACCGTGTCGCCAACAGGATCCATCTCTATTTCACCGTGCCGGCATCCTGATGAAGGTTGCGCCGCGCCAGGCTGCCTCCTTTCTGTCATCCGTGCCGGCCACCATTCGCGCCGTCCTTCTCCATGGCAATGACCTTGGGCTGATCTCCGAGCGCGGTCGCAGGCTTGCATCCCTCTACAGCGATGATCTCGAGGATGTGTTCTCGGTGACGCGCCTTGAAGGGGAGCAGCTTGCCGGCGATGCCGGGGCGCTTGGCGACGCCGCCGAGGCCATCGCGATGACAGCGTCCTGCCGGCTGGTACTGGTCAAGGGTCGGGGAAGCGAGATGCTCGCTGCCTGCAAGATTGCGCTCACCCGCCGCCTTGCTGACGCCTTCATCATCATAGAGGCAAGCGACACCACAACACGCCATGCGCTGGTGAAGCTGTTCGAGACAAGCGACAATGCCGCCGCCATCGGATGTTATGGCGACAGTGCCGCGGATATTGCCGGCCTGCTTCGTGAAGCCATGACTCGCGACGGGATCAGTATCGCCGAGGATGCCGCCGCCCTTGTCACGGAAAGACTTGGGAACGACAGGTCGGCCTCTCGACAGGAGATCGAGAAGCTGTCCCTTCTTGCCGGCCCGGGCGGCACGCTGACATTCGAGGATGTGAGCGACGCCCTTGGCGACAGCGCCACCCTGGCGGTGACCGATATCGCCGCAGCCGCCGCGGACGGCCAGATCATCGCGCTGGAACGTGCCATCACGAAGGCATGGGCCGAACAGCAGGCCAGCGTCATGGTGCTTCGCGGCTGTCAGGGATATTTCAAGCAGCTTCTGGCGGCCGCCCGGGCGGCCGCCTCCGGAAGCGCCCCGCACCAGGCGGTGAAATCGCTCCGTCCCCCGGTCCATTTCCGGCTCCAGGACCGGCTTGTCGCACAGCTTCGCCACTGGAGGCCGGAGGGTATTCTTGACGCGGTCAACAGGCTGCAGGATGCGGAACTGGCGGTGAAGACCGGCGCCGGCGATGATCAGGCGGTCTGCGCCCAGACCCTTCTGGGGATCTGTCTTCGCGGACGGGCTCGTGGTGGCTAGCCCTTCACAAGCTTGTCATAGACAGCTTCGAACTGGTCAAGGTGGCTGAACTTCATCACCAGCTTGCCGCCGCGGTTCGCCTCATCCCAGTTGAAATCGACCACGATGCCGAGCTTTGCGGCAAGCGTTCTCTCGATGCCGAGAATATCCGCCGGCTTCGTCACCGGCGTCCTCTTGCCGGACGCGCCGGATTTTCCGGCCTTCACAAGGGCCTCCACCTGACGCGCCGATAGACCTTTGGCAACCACTTCGCGCGCCATCTCGACGCAGTCCGGATGACCGACCAGCGGACGCACCTGCCCCATTGTCAGCTGACCCTCGACCACCAGGGCTGCGACGGCGTCAGGCAATGTCAGCAGACGCAGAAGGTTGGCGATGTGGCTCCGTGATTTACCGACAATTTCGGACAGTTCCTCCTGGGTGTGGCCGAAGCTGTCGATCAGCTGGCGATAGCCTTCCGCCTCTTCGATGGCGCTCAGGTCAGCCCGCTGGATATTTTCGATCAGCGCCAGCTCATGCGCCTCGCCGTCACTCATCTCGCGGATGATCGCCGGCACCGCATGAAGCCTGGCAAGCTGCGCGGCCCGCCAGCGCCGCTCCCCGGCAATCAGCTGGTAGCGGTTGCTGGCGCCCTGCTGCGGGCGCACAAGAATGGGCTGCACCAGTCCCTTGGCGCGGATCGATTCGGCGAGCTCTTCCAGCCTGTCCTTGTCGAAGCGGCGCCGTGGCTGCCAGGGACCGGAATTGATCCATTCGATCGGCAGTTCTGTCAGTCCGGAGACCGGCGCAGCCGGCGGCGGCGATTCCCCCGCGCTCTGCGACATGCCGGCGCCTGTGCCGGCACCGGTGGCCGCGGCAACACCGGCGTCACCAAGAAGTGATGAAAGCCCGCGCCCCAGACCGCGCGGCTTTCCCGAGGATGGCGGGGCGCCGGCTGTCTTTCCTGCCGCTCCGGTCTTCGCCGTTTTCTTCGCTGTCTTTGTCGGCAGCTTCTTCTTGTCGGGCTGTTTCGCCATGGGGAGTCTTTCCGATCTGCTGTTGTCTGTCGAGGCCGGCTCAGGCAGCCTTTGCTTCCTGACGGAGAAGTTCGGCCGCCAGCGCGGCATAGGCCTGCGATCCGGGGCATTTCAGGTCATAGATAAGAACCGGCTGGCCAAAGGACGGCGCTTCCGACACCCGCACATTACGGGGCACCACGGTGCTGTAGACCAGATCGCCAAAATGGTCGCGCACATCGTTCGCCACCATGGATGACAGCTTGTTGCGGCTGTCATACATGGTTAGCACGATGCCCTGCATCCGCAGCTCGCCATTCAGCCCGGCCCGGACGGCATCAACAGTGCGCATCAGCTGGCTGAGTCCTTCAAGGGCGTAGAATTCACACTGAAGCGGCACAAGAACCGATGTCGCCGCCGCCAGCGCATTCACTGTCAGCATGCCAAGAGACGGAGGGCAGTCTATTATAACATATTGATATTTATTGGAAATTCTGGAAATAGCGCCACGAAGCCGGAATTCACGGTCCGGCATGTCGCTGAGTTCCACCTCGGCCGCCGACAGATCGACAACCGTCGGAATCATATCGAGCCGGGGCACCTGCGTCGTCTGGATCGCCTCATCCGCCCGGCTGGATCCGGCAATCAGGCTGTAGCTGTTGTGGGTGCGCTCGTCTATGCCGAGGCCGGTGCTGGCATTGCCCTGAGGATCGAAGTCGATCAGCAGGACCGACCGGCCACACGCCGCCAGCGCGGTTGCAAGATTGATCGCTGTCGTGGTTTTGCCGACGCCCCCCTTCTGGTTGGCAACGGCGATGATACGATCGGGCTGGGACATGGTGCGGCGCGCTCCGGGCTAGGACGACACCGTCAGGTCTACCACAAATGCATCGGGATTGGTAAGGCTCGGCGTCAGCTCCCAGGACAGATCAGGGCGCGGCCCGAGCGCCGCCAGCTCGGCCCGTGCCTGCGCGCCTTTCAGGAACAGGCAGCGGGTTCCGGAACCTCCACCGCCTGCCGCAGACAGCTGGCCCTGCAGAAGTGCCAGCAACCGGTCCATGGGCGCCAGCGCGCGGGCGGTAATGATATCGGCCCGCAGCGGCGGCAGGGATTCGATGCGCGCCGTGTGGATGGTCGCCGGAATGCCGCATTCGCGCACCGCGGTCTGCAGGAAGATGGCTTTCTTCTGGTCGGATTCGACAAGGTGGCACTCGGCGTCGCACAGCGCCGCCAGCACCAGCCCGGGAAATCCGGCGCCGCTTCCGACATCGAGAATCCGCCGCGTGCCGGACGGAATGAGAGGCGCCAGCTGCGCCGAATCCCAGATATGGCGGCTCCAGATGTCGGGAAGCGTCGAGTCGGAGACAAGATTGACCCGCTTCTGCCATTTCTCGACAAGCGCCACATAGCTTGCCAGCCTGTCGCCTGTTTCACGTGAAACATCAAGCCGGGCCGCCAGCGCCGGAGGCGGCCTCATCCCCTGCCCGCCAGGACGTTGCGTGACGCCTCGCCGCGCTTGAGATGCCGCAGGACGGCAACAACAGCCGCCGGCGTCAGTCCCGGCAGGCGGTTCGCCTGCCCGACCGTCTGCGGTCGCAGCCGCATCATCACATCACGCGCCTCGGCAGAAAGCCCGCCGACAGCGTGATAGTCGAAATCCGCCGGGATGGAGATCGCCTCGTCGCGATGCAGGGCCTCGATATCGGCGCGCTGCCGCTCGATATAGCCGGCATAGCGGCAATCCGCCTCCAGCCGCGCGTGAAGCGCAGCCGGAATCGACGCCAGCTCCGGCCACAGCCCGCACAGGCCCGCGATGCTGGTGCCCTCGAGCGCCAGCATGTCGGCGGCGCTTCTGCGTGCCCCGTCGCGCGGCGGGGGAAGATCGTGCGCCGCCAGCTCACGCGGCAGCGCTGTGGCCGCATGAAGCCTGTCGGTGGCATCGGCAAGGGCCTGTTTCCTGTCCGCCCAGGCGGCCTGGCGCGCGGCGCCGACCACGCCGGCCTCGATCCCGCGGTCGGTAAGCCGCTGATCGGCATTGTCGGCGCGCAGCAGCAGCCTGTATTCAGCGCGCGAGGTGAACATGCGGTAGGGTTCGGGCGCGCCGCGCGTGATCAGATCATCGATCATGACGCCGGTATAGGCCTCGGCGCGCGTCAGGATGAAATCAGGATCCCCGCCCGCAGCCAGCCGCGCCGCGTTGATGCCGGCCATCAGGCCCTGTGCCGCAGCCTCCTCATAGCCAGTCGTGCCATTGATCTGGCCGGCCAGGAACAGGCCCGGCATGGCTCTCAGCTGCAAGGCACTGGTCAGGGCCCGCGGATCGATAAAATCATATTCGATGGCGTAGCCATATTGCAGGATGGCGGCGTTTTCCAGTCCGGGGATGCTGGCCACAAGCCGGTCCTGAACATCGCGCGGCAGGCTTGTCGAGATGCCGTTCGGATAGACCGTATGATCATCCAGCCCTTCCGGCTCAAGGAAGATCTGGTGTGACTCGCGATCGGCGAAGCGGGCGATCTTGTCCTCGATCGAGGGGCAATAGCGCGGCCCCTGCCCGGCGATCTGGCCGCTATAGACAGCCGACAGATGGAGTGAATCAGCGATGATCCGATGGGTTTCGGCGGTGGTGCGGGTGATGCCGCAGGAAATCTGCGGCACGGTGATACGGTCGGTCAGGGTGGAAAACGGCACCGGCGGGTCATCGGCAGGCTGCATCTCAAGCTGGTCCCAGGCGATGGTCCGCCCGTCAAGTCGCGGCGGCGTGCCGGTCTTCAGCCGCCCGACCGGAAGATCAAGCGCCCGCAACCGCTCGGCAAGGGCGTTCGACGGCGCCTCGCCAACGCGGCCGGCCGGTGTGATTTCCGTGCCAAGATGGATCAGCCCGCCAAGGAAGGTGCCGGTTGTCAGCACCACAGCGCCGGCGCGCCACACCGCGCCATCCTCGCCAACCACCCCGCGGCAGGTGCCGTCCTCGACAAGAAGGTCGCCGACGGCCGCTTCGATCACCGTGACTCCGGCGGCGCTGATCTCCTCCTGGATGGCGTCGCGGTACAGCTTGCGGTCGGCCTGGGCGCGGGGGCCGTGCACCGCCGGCCCGCGCGAGCGGTTCAGCATCCGGAACTGGATGCCGGCAGCATCGATAGCGCGCCCCATGATGCCGTCAAGCGCATCGATCTCACGGACAAGATGGCCCTTGCCAAGACCGCCGATGGCAGGGTTGCATGACATCTCGCCAATACGGTCGGCGCGCATCGTCACCAGCGCGGTTCGCGCGCCCATGCGGGATGCCGCAGCGGCCGCCTCGCAGCCCGCATGCCCGCCGCCAACGATGATCACATCAAATTCCAAGGGTCACATCCGGTCCGGTTTCTGGATTCTGTTCCGTGCCGCGTTTTATGCGCCTTCTGGCGCTACTTTCCAATGCAAAAGCTGGAAAAAATGCTGCCGAGGAGATCCTCGGCGTCGATCGCGCCGGTGATCCTGCCAAGGCTGTCAGCCGCCCGGCGGTAGTCTTCCGCCGCGATTTCCGGTGCTGTTCCGAAACTGTGCCCGAGCACCGCCTGAAGCGAGACAACAGCATCGCGAAGCGCCGCGCGGTGGCGCGAGCGCGTGATGATGCTACCCTCGGCGCGGTTCGCTGGCACCACAATCCCGCGAAGCGCGTCCAGCACAGCGTCCATCTCCCCGTCCCTGGCAAGTGAGACAAGCACGGCATCCTTTCCGGCCTGCCTGCCGACAGAGGCGGCATCGACAAGATCGCTCTTGTTGAGAACGACACAGACGCGAGGTCCGGCAAGGCTGCGAAGCGATTCCAGCTCCGCCTTCCAGCCCGGATCGCTGGCATCAAGCACCAGCATCGCCCCATCCGCCGTCTTGGCGGCATCGAGGGCCCGCCGCACGCCTTCGGCCTCTATGTCATCCTCTGTCCGGCGCACTCCGGCAGTGTCGAGAAGCGTCACCGGAATGCCGTCGAGATCAAGTCTGACCGAGACCACATCGCGGGTGGTACCAGCCTTGTCCGAGACGATCGCCGCCTCCCGGCCCGCCAGCCTGTTGAGAAGCGTCGATTTGCCGGCATTCACCGGCCCGAGGAGACTGACTGTCACGCCGTCGCGGATGGCCTCGCCAACGCCGCCATCATCAAGAATAGCCTGCATCGCGGTGATCAGCGCGGCGGTATCCTCGCGAAGCCGCCCCTCCACCTCCGGCGGCAGTTCCTCATCGGCGAAATCGATCAGCGCCTCAAGCTGCCCGCCCAGCCGGATCATCTCCTCGCGCCAGGAAGTGACCGGGTGAAAGAGCGCCCCGTCCATCTGGCGCCAGGCCTGCTGGCGCTGCAGGTCGGTCTCGGCATCGATCAGGTCGGCAAGCGCCTCGCTCCCCAGCAAATCGATCTTGCCGTTGGCGAACATGCGATGGGTGAATTCGCCGGCCTGCGCGGGCCGGAACCCGTCGGCAGCCTCCAGCATCCGCAGAATGGCCGATGTGACCGCCATCGATCCGTGAGCGTGGATTTCGACCACATCCTCGCCGGTACTGGACCGCGGTCCCGCCATTGCCAGGATCAGCGCCTGGTCAAGGGGCCTGCCGTGATCATCCCGCAGCATCGCCACGCCAAACCGGCCAGCATGCGGGCATCGCACTCCGAACAGCATCGGCGCGTCATGCGCCCGCGGCCCGCTGATCCGGATCACCGCAATCGCCGCCCGGCCGGCCGGCGTCGCCTGCGCGAAAATGGTCTCGCTGCCTCGCATCATCTGGCTGGTCCTGTCACCCCTTCCCATCGCCTGTCTTGTGATATAGCGTTTTTCCAGGCGCCGGTCTTCTTCTACTTCGCTGTTTGAGCATCACCGCGCTGGCGAACCGCATCCACAACCGCAGAATGAAGCCTGCCGAATGACCCAGACATTCCACACCACCATCACCACCAGACTTGGCCATATGCGTCCGGTCAGCGACGGAACGCATCTCATCCGCCTCGACTGGGACCAGACGCCGTTTGACGCGCCTGACCGGCCTGATCATGTTTCACGTGAAACAGCCGCACAGCTCGAGGCGTACCTTGCCGGAAAGCTGACATTGTTCGATCTGCCGCTCCGCGCCGAGGGACGGTCGCCAGCCGGTCATGCCTGGCTGGACGCCATGGCCCGCATTCCCTATGGAACAGTCGTGACCTATGGCGAGTTCGCCGCCGCAGCCGGCAAACCAAGGGCGCCGCGAGCCGCGGGAAGCGCCTGCGCAAGCAATCCGATCCCGATCATCTATCCCTGCCATCGGGTTGTCCGGGCAGGCGGTGCTCTCGGCAATTATGGCGGGGGAAGCAGGCTGGATCCGAAGCATCCGGAAAATCTCGGCCGCAAGCAGGCCCTGATCGATCTTGAAAGACGCTTTTCCTAGGAAGGCTGCCTAGCTGTTCATCTGCTCGAAGAAGTCGTCATTTGTCTTCGAATGCTTCAGCTTGTCGACCAGGAACTCCATCGCGTCCACAGGTCCCATCTGCATCAGGATACGGCGCAGAACCCACATTTTCGCAAGGGTGCCCTTGTCCACAAGGAGCTCCTCCTTGCGGGTGCCGGAGCGGGTGATGTCGATGGCCGGGAAGGTGCGCTTGTCGGACAGCTTGCGATCCAGAATGACCTCGCTGTTGCCGGTGCCCTTGAACTCCTCGAAGATCACCTCGTCCATGCGCGACCCGGTCTCGATCAACGCGGTGGCGATGATGGTGAGCGAGCCACCTTCCTCGATATTGCGGGCAGCACCGAAGAACCGTTTCGGACGCTGCAGCGCATTCGCGTCGACGCCGCCTGTCAGAACCTTGCCAGATGAGGGCACAACCGTATTGTAGGCGCGCGCCAGACGTGTGATGGAATCAAGCAGAATTACCACATCGCGCTTGTGCTCGACAAGGCGTTTGGCTTTTTCTATAACCATTTCAGTGACTTGGACATGTCTGGCTGCAGGCTCGTCGAATGTCGAGGAGATCACCTCGCCCCGAACCGACCGCTGCATGTCGGTCACTTCCTCAGGCCGCTCGTCAATCAGAAGGACGATCAGATACACCTCCGGGTGATTTTCCGATATGGCGTGGGCGATGCTCTGAAGCATCATCGTCTTACCGGTGCGGGGCGGCGCCACGATCAGTCCGCGCTGGCCCTTGCCCATGGGAGAGACCAGATCGATCACCCGCGGGGTGTTGTCCTTGTTGTCCGGGTCGAACGGCAGCTCGAGCGTCAGCTTGGATTCCGGATAGAGGGGGGTCAGATTGTCGAAATTGATCCGATGCCTGACAGCATTGGGTTCCTCGAAATTGATTGTCTCGACCTTGAGAAGCGCGAAATAGCGCTCGCCATCCTTCGGCGCGCGGATCTCGCCCTCAACCGTATCGCCGGTGCGAAGACCGAACCGGCGCACCTGGCTGGGAGAGACGTAGATATCGTCGGGACCCGGAAGATAGTTCGATTCCGGTGCGCGCAGAAAGCCGAAGCCGTCAGACAGCACTTCCAGCACACCACTGCCGTAAATGGCAACGTCGTTATTGGCAAGCTGCTTGAGGATCGCGAACATCATATCCTGCTTTCGCAGGGTGCTCGCATTCTCGACTTCGAGTTCCTCCGCATAGGCAAGGAGATCGGCAGGCGATTTCTGTTTCAGTTCCTGAAGATGCATGATGTCAGCACACTGGTTGAGGCAGGATACGCGGGCGAATGCCCGGACATACGGAGAAGTCCAGCGTCGTAAGGGTGTATATGACAGACTTTCCGGCGCGGCGTCAATCGCCTTGTGAAAGCGACGCCGCATGACAGCCGGAAGCCGTCAGGCCAGTCTGGCGCATTGCAAGCGATACGCTCTACCAGAAGTCCGGCTTCACCACTGCCATGAACACGATCACTACCATCAGACCTGTCGGCACCTCGTTCCAGATCCTGTAGGAGCGTGGTGTCTTCAACGGCATGTCGTTCTCCATCTGCCGGCGCATTCTGGCAAAGATGCCATGACAGCCCGCCATGGCGACAACGCAGACAATCTTCACATGCATCCATGGCTCGTACAGAAGACCCGGGGCGAGCACCAGCATCCAGATGCCGAAGCCGAAACTGGCGATCATCGCCGGCGTCATGATGGCTTTGAGAAGACGCCGTTCCATGACCTTGAAGGTCTCCGCCCGCACATCCCCGATGCTGGTCTCGGCGTGATAGACAAACAGCCGTGGCAGATACAGAAGACCGGCCATCCATGACATCACAGAGATGACATGCAATGCCTTGATCACATCATAGCTCATCCACCGGTCCCTCTTACCTGTGAGATCAGATCATGGACATGCGACACCGGTGTTTGCGGTGTGATGCCATGACCAAGATTGAAGATATGGCGCCGCCCGGCCATGGCTTCAAGAATCTCGGCGGTCGCGCGGTGCATTGCCGGACCTCCGGCAATCAGGCTGAGTGGATCGAGATTTCCCTGAAGCACAAGATGATCAGGGAGCGAGGTCGCCGCCCAGCGCATATCAACCCCGTGATCCAGACCAACAGCATGGATATCGGTCTCATTGCAATAGGCCACAAGGCCTTCGCCTATTCCCTTCGGAAATCCGATAACCGGCTGCCGGTGGCCCCGGTCGCGAAGCGCCGCAACGATATGGTTGACAGGATCAATGACCACTTTCCTGCGAAGATGCGCCGGCACGGCGCTTGCCCAGCTGTCAAACAGCATCAGGACATCGGCACCGGCCTGTGCCTGAAGAGCGAGGAATTCAACGGTTGCGTCGCTGATCAGCGACAGCAGACGGTCAAACCTGGCCTCGTTCTCCCACATCCAGGTTCGGGCAATCGCAAAATCACGCGAGGACCCGCCTTCCAGCAGATATGTGATGATGGTCCATGGCGCGCCAGCGAATCCGATCAGGGCCTTGTCGGCGGGCAGAGCGGCACGACAATCTGAAATGGCAGTGGCAACGGGTCCGAGCCGTGATGCCATTCCAGCGACAGCGCTTTCGGTGATTTCCCCGCCATGCTGCATCGGATCGAGTTTGGGGCCTTCGCCGGTCACGAACCTGACATTGCGGTCAAGGGCCCATGGCACCATCAGGATATCAGAAAAAATGATGGCAGCGTCGAAATCGAACTTCTTGATGGGCTGGAGCGTTACTTCGACAGCCTTTGGCGGGTTCAGACAGAAGGATATGAAATCAGGCTCGCTCGATCTGACCGCCCGATATTCCTCCAGATAGCGGCCTGCCTGCCGCATGAGCCATAATGGCGGCGGGGTGATATTCTGTCCAGAAAGGGTGTCGAGGAATAAAGAGCTCATCCGTCAGACTGTCTAACCTCTATATATAATAAATATATATATAAGGAATTGTGGAAGGGTGTTGGTGCGGTGGAAAACCATTATCACAGATCTGTCCCCACCTTATCCACAAATCCATCCGCAAGCTCAACCTGCTTTTCCGCCGCAGTGTCCGGCGGTGGAGGAATTTTTCCCGTTTTCACCGGCACGATCCAGCCTTGTCATCCACATGTTGATAGCGGCTTGGCCGATTGTGACTGTCGGGCCGCTTTGGCGGCACTGGCGGAATCCATCCCCAACCCCCCTCTTCGTCCCACATCTTCTCCACAGATATCCGGTGGAGAAACCGGTGGGAAAAGCCGTGACATGAATCCGGCAAGACCCTAATTTGGCGACATGGCCGACACGACACTCCACATCCATCTGGTTTCGGATTCCACAGGCGAGACGGTGCACCAGATCGCCCGCGCCTGCGTCGTGCAGTTTCCCGACGTTCGCACCATCGAACATGTCTGGACGCTGGTGCGAAGCGTGAACCATGTGGATGCCGTCTTCGCCGGGCTTGAGCGCAATCCCGGCATCCTGCTGATGAGCGTGGTCGATGCTGACCTGCGGGCGGAATTCGAGACCCGTTGCACGGAAAAGCACATCCCGCATGTCTCGGTTCTCGATCCCGTGGTCGATCTTCTCG
This sequence comes from Puniceispirillaceae bacterium (SeqCode), assembly GCA_049890015.1. Classification (GTDB taxonomy): domain Bacteria; phylum Pseudomonadota; class Alphaproteobacteria; order Puniceispirillales; family Puniceispirillaceae; genus UBA8309. The sequence continues at coordinate 16,392 of JBMHCH010000135.1, read as the reverse complement.
GCCAGTTCCTTGGCCAGCCGTCACGCAACAGACCGGGCGGCCAGCGGCAGCTGGACAGCGCCTATTTCAACCGGATGGCGGCTGTGGATTTTGCCGTGCGCCATGATGACGGGCTGAACATGAACGAGCTCCATGACGCCGATATTCTGCTTGTCGGGGTCTCGCGGACATCGAAGACTCCGACATCGATGTATCTGGCGCATCGTGGCTACAAGGTGGCGAACTACGCTCTGGTGCCGCAGGTTCCTTTCCCGATGCATTACACTGACGGGCTGAAGCTGTTCATCGTCGGACTGACGAATGACCCCAAACGTCTCAGTGTCGTGCGCAAGACAAGACAGATTGCGCAGTCCGATGAGGGCAATACCAGCTATACCGACATTGAACTGATTTCCGGCGAGGTGCGGGACGCACGGCGGCTGTTCGCCCGAAACAAGTGGCCGGTGATCGATATCACCCGCCGGTCGGTCGAGGAAACGGCCGCTGCCGTGATCCAGCTCTATACCAGCTGGAAGGAGGAGCAGTCGTGAGCGCCAGACAGGGCTTCGCGACCCTGCCGTCGGGACCGCTGATCCTGGCATCACACAGCACGATGCGGCGACGCCTCCTTGAAAATGCCGGTTTTGACATCGTCTGTCACGCTATACAGATCGACGAGGACACGGTGCGCAAGGCCTGCGCCGGCGAAGGCATCGACGCTGGCGACACCGCCATTCTTCTAGCCGAAATGAAGGGGCTTGCCGTGGCGCAATCCGCCACTTTCGAGCAAGGCCGCCTGCTTCTTGCCGCCGATCAGATTCTCGAGATCGACGGCGACATGATCGGCAAGCCGTCGGACCGCGCCGCCGCCGCTGCCCAGCTTGAGCGTCTGTCAGGCGCGACGCACCGGCTGCATACGGCGGCCGTGATCTTTCGCGACGGCCAGCGGATCTGGCACCATCTCGCCCGCGCCGAACTTCACGTCCGGCCCCTCACTTCGGCGCAGATTGACGCCTATCTGGATGTGATTGGCGACGCCGCTTTCTGGAGCCCCGGAAGCTACCAGCTCGAGGGGGCGGGCCTGCATCTGTTCAGCCGCATCGAGGGATGCCATTTCGGCATTCTTGGCCTGCCACTGATCGAGATCGCCGGATTTCTTCGGGGCCACGGACTGTCTGTCGGGCCCGCAAAGGGTTTTGCGTGATGATTGTTGTCGGTCTGACAGGCGGCATCGCCTCCGGCAAATCGACCACCGCCGCGATGATCCGGGATCGCGGTATTCCCGTTCATGACGCTGACCGATCTGTTCATGCGATGATGGCGCCCGGCGGCGTCGCGGTGGCACCGGTGACAGCCGCGTTCGGAGACGAGCTGCGCGCTGATGACGGCAGCATCGACAGACAGGCGCTTGGCGCGATGGTTTTTGCCGCGCCGTCACGCCGCGCCGTCCTGGAAGCCGTCATCCACCCCCTTGTCGCGGCCGATCGCGACAGGTTTCTTGCGCAATCCCGCGAGACCGGCGCACCGCTGGTCGTCCTTGACGTGCCGCTGCTGTTCGAGACAGGCGGCGAGTCCTTGTGTGACTTCATCATCCTGTGCGCTGTCGATCCCGATATCCAGCGTCGCCGTGCGATGCAGCGTCCGGGCATGACAGCGGGAAAACTTGACGCCATTCTTGCCAGCCAGATGCCGCTTGCGCAAAAGCGGGACCTGGCCGACGCTGTCATAGACACCGGCGACGGTGTGACCGCGGCGGCGGCGCAGCTTGCGGCCATACTGGACGGGCCGGTGGCGGCACTCCTCGACGGCAGACAACAGATTACGGATCCTGACAATGCGTGAAATCGTTCTTGATACCGAGACCACGGGCATTGATCCGAAAGATGGTCACCGGATCATCGAGATCGGGGCGCTTGAGCTTGTCAATCACATGCCGACAGGCGAACAGCTTCATCTCTATATCAACCCGGAACGCGAAATCGACGCAGGCGCCGTCGCCATCCATGGGCTGACCAATGACTTCCTCGATGACAAGCCGCTGTTTGCCGACATTGCGGACCAGTTCCTGACCTTCATCGCAGGCGACCCCCTGGTCATCCACAATGCCGCCTTCGACATGGGGTTCATCAATGCCGAGCTTGCCAGGCTGGGGCGCGCGATCCTTCCCATGGAGCGGTCGGTGGACACGCTGACCATGGCAAGGCGGAAATTTCCGGGGGCACAGGCCAATCTGAACGCGCTGTGCCGCCGGTTCGAGATCGACAACAGCCATCGCGACCTGCATGGCGCGCTGATCGACGCCGATCTTCTGGCGTCAGTCTATATCGAGCTTCTTGGCGGCCGTCAGCCTGACCTGTCGCTGGAACCCGACAGCGTTCCGGCCCGCAAAGTGGCCGAGCCAGCAGCAGGGGGAACCCCATCGGGGTTTGCCCTTCAGGAAGACCCGTCGAAATTCGACAGGCCACATGAGGCAAGCGATACGGAAAAAGCCGCGCATGCGCGGCTTCTTGAAAGCTTCAAGGACCCTATCTGGCACCGGTAGGGGTCCGTTCTGTCGCGCGCCGTCAGGCGTCAGCGTCGCCCTCAGCGCCGTTTGCCGCCAGCGCCTCTTCCTGACGCGCCAGGTTGTTCTGGTAGACGGCGACAAAATCTATGGGCTGGATGCTCAGTGGCATGAAACCGCCATCGCGGGTCATGTCGGAAATGATCGCGCGGGCGAAGGGGAACATCAGGCGCGGCGCCTCGATCATGATCAGCGGGTTCAGATCCTCGCGTGACGCACCGGGCGCCGATACAATGGCGGCATAGGTAAGCTCGGCGAGGAACAGCGCCTTTTCCCCGGCCTGCGCCTTTGCGCTCAGTGACAGCAGAACCTCATACTGCTCGCTGTTCAGCCCGCGCGCCCCCACATTCACGCCGATCTGGACATCAGGCTGCGATGGCGGATCAATCAGAATGTCGGGTGCGTTCGGATTCTCGAAGGACAGGTCCTTTATATATTGCGCGTGAACAACAATCTGGCGCCCTGCCGCCTCGCCCTGCCCATTTGCCGCCTGAGCCTCGTTCTTAGCGTCTTCCGTCATCGAATTACCCTTCCCGGTCTTGACCCGCTATCCGCCGGGCCGGTTCATACGCATGCGTGCGGTCGCGATAGCACGGTTTTCCGCACCCCCGCAAGAAGCGCCGTCATGTGTCGTCGATGCGCCGCTGCGGGCGGTCACGTTCCTCGAAGTCGCCTTCAATGATGTCATCATCATCCTGCGGACGAGTAGACGCACCGGATCTGTCCTCGCCGAATGCCGGGCCCCCGAATCCGGACCCTCCAAACCCTCCGCCAAACCCTCCGCCAAAGGGTGCGCCGGCCCGCATCACGAAACGGCCTCGCGTCGTCACCCATTTCAGAAGCGCGGCGCCGATGATGGTGCGGATAACAGGCATGAACATGACAAGACCCGCGGCATCTGTCAGATAGCCCGGGACCAGCATGAGCACCGCCCCGCCAAGGATGGAGACCCCGGCCGCAAGCGACGCCACCGGGGCTTCGCCACGCGCGATCTGACCCTGGAGCGATGCCATGACGACGCGCCCCTGGGTCCGCAAGAGCCACATCCCGATCATGGCGGTGACAAAAATCCCGACAATGGTCAGAATCACGCCAAGCTCGCCACCAATGGCGACAAAGGCCGCGATTTCGGCCCAAATCCAGAGGATAATCCCGACTATGATGAGAAGTGCCACGTGTGTCCTGTCCTGCTGCCGCAAAAAAATTCCCTGAAAATCTCCGGTTTCGGCTTGCTGGATTATTCAGGCAACATATGTATCCTATGACTCCGCATTGTAAGAGGCTTTGCGGTTAAGACCAAATCATCCCGGTGGGGGATCCTGTGCCGTTCATCGACATTATCATTTTCGCCGTGATTGCTGTTCTTCTCGTGCTGCGTCTGCGCTCGGTCCTTGGCCAGCGCACCGGATATGACGAACAGCCGCCGCGTGACAACCGCTTCGACAACGGATCGGCTGATGTCATCCCGATTGATTCGGGACGCCGCGCCGATATTGCCGAGGGTCATGGCATCGACGCGCTTCGCAAGGCCGACCGCAGCTTTTCGGAAAAGGATTTCCTCAACGGCGCCGCTGCCGCCTTCCAGATGATTCTCGACTCCTACGCCGAGGGCGACCTTGCCAATCTGAAGCGCCTTCTCAGCTACGATCTTCTGCAGAGCTTCACGCAGTCGATCCAGCAGCGCGCCAAGGATGGCGAATCGCTGGCCATCACGCTTGACGAACTTCGCGATGTGAAGATCGTCACCGCCAAGGTGTTCGACAACACCGCCTCGGTGACCGTGGAATTCCAGTCAACGCAGACCCGCATCCTGTCGGACAAGGATGGTGTGACCATCGAGGACGAGGATACCGGCACCCGCGACCTGATTGATATCTGGACATTCGAGCGTGATCTGACGCTTGACGATCCGAACTGGAAGCTTGCCGAGACCGAGTCGCCCGACGACGAGTAGCGGCAGCAGGCGGCGGTGACAGCGATGACCAGCCAGCAGGACGATACCGGTGATGAGGATGCCGCTGTCTGGAAGCGGCTGACCAGAAGCGTGAAACCCTATCAGCGTGAGGCTGCGCCGGCGCGCTCCCGCGTCTCATCCTCCGGGTCGAAACCGAAACGAAAGCTGTCTGCGGCAACCTCGCCGGCCATCATGCGGATTGGACAGGGACAGCCGCCGCGCCAGGCCCCCGATCCCATTGATCTGCGCCGCGGCGACCACGCCGGAATCGACCGCTCGACCCGCCGTCGCCTCGCGCAGGGACAGATTCCCATCGAAGCGCGGCTCGACCTTCACGGCATGACGGCGGCCCAGGCGGAACGGCATCTGTCACATTTCATCAACAGCGCCCTCGGCGGGGGGAAGCGCTGCGTCTTGGTGATCACCGGCAAGGGCGCGAACAATAACGGGGTGCTGAAGCGACAGGTGCCGATGTGGCTGAAATCACCCCCCCTGGCGGCACTGGTTCTCGCTCTGTCGCAGGCTGTTCGGGCAGACGGAGGGGACGGCGCGCTCTATGTGATGCTGCGCCGCCGGCGCGCGCCGGCATGACCCCGTTCGGCCAACGCATGCGCGAGCTTCGCGCCGCCCGCGGCCTCACTCAGCAGCAGCAGGCTGACCAGCTTGGCGTGTCGAAAGCCTATATTTCAGCGCTGGAAACAGGGCGCCGTGGTCAGCCCTCGGCCCCGTTCGTCGATCAGATCTGCGCCTGGCTCGGACTGATCTGGGACGACGCCGAGGAGCTGAAACAGCTTGCCGCAGTATCGCACCCGAAACCGACGATCGATGCCAGCCACACCAACGCATCCGCGGTCGAGCTTGCCAACAGGATGGCGCAGAGCATCGGCCAGCTTGACGAGACATCCTGCGCCAGACTGCTTGCCGCGCTGAACAGCGAGCTTGGGCAGGGCAAGGAACAGGCGTGACGCGGCGCTTTCCTCGAAGCCGCAACTTGTGATAGGACATCGCCACCGGACTCGGTCCGGACAATCCTTCATCGACCCCGTGGTGTAACGCATGACCCCGAAACAGCTGTCGACGCATGTTCCCAGAATTTCCGTGGAAAGCCCGTCCCGCCTGTCAAAGGACGATATCCACGAGCTGTGTGATGCCGCCGAGGAGGCCATTCTCGCAGGGGGCGGATTCGGCTGGCTGACCCCGCCGCCCTATCAGGTGATGGAAGATTACTGGCGCGGCGTCCAGATGATCCCCGAGCGGCATCTCGTCGTGGCGCGGCTGGACAAGGTGATCGCCGGGTCCTGCCAGATTGTGAGGCCGCCCAAGAACAACGAGGCGCAGGCCTTCACCTGTCAGCTGACCACTTTCTTTGTCGCGCCCTGGGCGCGCGGACATGGGCTTGCACAGATGATTGTCGGCGAGGCCGAGGCGCTGGCGAAGACGAAGGGATTCCTGATGATCAATCTTGATGTGCGCTCCACCCAGGACCGCGCCATCCAGTCCTTCGAGGCCCGCGGCTTCGTCAGATATGCTGTGAATGACCGCTATGCGCGGGTCGATGATGCCTATGTCCAGGGATATTATTACCAGAAGGAACTGAAGTGATGGCCTATGACAGCAGCAATATCTTCGCGAAAATCCTGCGCGGCGAGATTCCCTGCAACAAGGTGGCCGAGGACGAGCACACGCTGGCTTTCGAGGATATCGCCCCGGCGCGCGCCGTTCATGTTCTGGTGATTCCCAAGGGCGCCTATGTCGACTGGCGCGACTTCGCCGCCAACGCAAGTGATCAGGAACAGGCGGCCTTTACCCGAATGATCGCGCATGTCGCGGAGATGACCGGCATCGCCGGCACCGGCTATCGGGTGATCTCCAATGTCGGGGCGAACGGTCATCAGGAAGTGCCGCATCTTCACATGCATGTTCTTGGCGGCGAGCCTGTCGGCCCCCTGGTCGACCGCGGGTGACAGGCCGGACTCCCGGGACCTCGCGCACCAGGCTAAAATCAGAAAAATCTAATAATCTTGCGGGCTTGTCTGCCCCTGTCCATCATGGCTGATCCCAAAGGACAGGGGTCCCACCATGCATGCCAGCATCAGGACGGTGGCGTTTCGCGGCATCGATACCATTCCGGTCGAGGTTCAGGTTCACCTTACCAATGGCCTTCCGGCCATGGCCATTGTCGGCCTCGCAGACAAGGCGGTGGCGGAATCGCGCGAGCGGGTGCGGGCCGCGCTGGCCTCCATAGGGCTGGCGCTTCCGCCAAAGCGGATCGCCATCAATCTTGCGCCTGCCGATGTCGTCAAGGAAGGCGCGCATTTCGACCTCCCCATAGCGCTGGGCCTGCTGGTTGCTATCGGAAATGTGCCGCGTGACGCGCTCGACGGCACGCTGGTTCTTGGCGAGCTTTCGCTTCATGGAGGCATCGAGTCCGTGTCCGGCGTATTGCCTGCGGCCATGGCCGCGGTGGCTGCCGGACTCGATCTTGTCTGTCCGGATTCCTGCGGACCGGAGGCTGCCTGGGCCAGCGATCTTGGCATTGTCGCGGCACCCGATCTAATGTCGCTCCTGAATCACCTTCGCGGGCACCAGCATATTGCCCCGCCGAAACCCGAGCTTCTGCCACAGGCACGCGCGGTTCCGGACATGGCCGATCTCAAGGGTCAGGAGACGGCGCGACGGGTGCTGGAGATTGCCGCGGCGGGTGCGCATAACCTGTTGATGGTGGGGCCGCCGGGGGCCGGCAAGTCGATGCTGGCCGCAAGGCTGCCGGGATTGCTGCCGCCGCTTACCCCGCGCGAGGCTCTTGATGTCACCATGCTGCACTCGGTGGCAGGCACCCTTCCTGCCGGCGGGCTGATCCAGGCGCGTCCGTTTCGCGATCCGCACCACTCCGCCTCGATGGCAGCGCTTGTCGGTGGTGGGGCGCGGGCACGGCCCGGCGAGATTTCGCTGGCGCATGGCGGCGTGCTGTTTCTTGACGAGCTTGCGGAATTCTCCAAGCCGGCCCTCGATGCCCTGAGACAGCCGCTTGAAACCGGCCAGGTGGTGGTGGCGCGGGCCAATCACCATGTGACTTATCCGGCCAGGTTCCAGCTTGTCGCCGCGATGAATCCCTGCCGGTGCGGCTATCTCGGGGATCCCGCGCGCGCCTGCGCCCGGGCCCCGGAGTGCGGGCGCGCCTATTGCGCACGGGTTTCCGGCCCGATGCTTGACCGGTTCGACATGATTATCGAGGTGCCGGAGGTCAGCGGCCAGCTTCTTCTCGACAGATGCCAGGCCGAACCAAGCGTCGCGGTGGCGCGGCGTGTTGCGGCGGCGCGCGACTTCGCCGCCACCGTCAGATCGCCGCAGGAGCCCGGGGATGCGACGGCGTTCGACGATCCGACCACGCAAATGTCCGGTGAGGCGCGGCGCCTGATTGAACTTGCGATCGAGAAACAGTCACTGTCGGCCCGGGGGTTCCACCGCGTGCTGCGCGTGGCGCGCACCATTGCCGATCTTGAAAGGGCGTCGCGGATCGATCGCCGGCATCTTGCCGAGGCGCTGGCCTACCGGGCGATGCCGTTGCTGGCGTGACCGGGATGCGCCGCCTCGATGGCGTCCCAGGTCAGGGCCGCGATATCGATCCCGGACAGGCGCGCGATTTCCCTGATCCCGGTGGGAGAGGTGACATTGATCTCGGTCAGATGGTCGCCGATCACATCAATGCCGACAAACAGCAGGCCCCGACGGCGCAATTCCGGCCCGATACGCGCACAGATCTCGCGGTCGCGGTCTGTCAGCTCGGTCGCCACGGCGCTGCCGCCGACATGAAGGTTGGACCTGGCCTCGCCCTCACCCGGCACCCGGTTGACCGCGCCGACAGCCTCTCCGTCAACAAGGATGATCCGCTTGTCGCCCTGTCGAACAGCCGGAAGATAGGCCTGAACCATCACCGGCTCGCGCGAGGTGGCAAAGAACATCTCGAGAAGTGAATTCAGATTCTGGTCCGATGGCGCGAGCCGGAAGACCCCGGCCCCGCCATTTCCGAACAGCGGCTTGACGATGATGTCCTGATGCCTGTCGCGGAACGCTCTGATGGCGTCAGGGTCGCGGGAAATCAGCGTTGGCGGCATCAGCTCCGGAAACAGGGTCACCAGAAGCTTTTCTGGAGCGTTCCGCACCTCGGCCGGGTTGTTCACCACCATTGTCGATGCCGGCAGCATCTCAAGAAGATGGGTGGCGGTGATATAGGCCATGTCGAAGGGCGGGTCCTGGCGCATCAGGATGACGTCGAACTCGTCAAGGCCGCGGCGTTGCGGCATGTCTGCGGTCGCATGGTCGCCGACGATGTCGCGAAGGGTCAGGGTCTGACCTACCGCCTCGACCCGGCCGGCATTCAGCGACAGGCGCTCCGGCGTGTAGTACCACAGGCTGTGGCCCCGCGACTGCGCCTCGAGGGCCAGCGCGAAACTCGTGTCACCGGTGATGTCGATGGACTCGATCGGATCCATCTGGATGGCAACGGCAAGCGGCATCCGCTTCGCCCTATTCGCGCTGGTCGGCGCGAAGCGTGATGTAATTCACCACCTGCTGCGCGAAGCGGAGCTCGCGCGCATGGCTGACGACGCGGTTCATTTCCTCGGCATCGGCGGCCACACCAGAAAGATACACGGTGCCGTTCACCACATCGATACTGAAATTCAGCGACGAGACGCTGGAGTCGGCAATCAGCTTGCCGCGAAGCTGCGCGCTCGCGGCCAGATCCTTGGCAACATCCTTCAATGAGGACTTGTCCGTGACCTGGAGTTCGTTGATCACCTCGCGTACTCCCCTGACCTCCCAGGTCAGGCGCGTTGCGAGGACCTTTTCCTCCGGTGTCCTCACCTTGCCTGTGAGCAGAACCGCGGCATCATTCACGGTGACGTCGACAACGGTGTTCAGACTGGCATCCTCCTGGATGAACCTGTCCTGGATCTTGGTGAAGATCACGCTGTCCGAGACCGATGTCGACAGTCCCTTTTCGGTTGAAGATGCGGCAACGGCGGCCGTGCCGACCCCGACAATGGCTGGCGCGCATCCGGTCAGAAGCAATCCGCCAACCGCCAGAAGCACAACCGACAGTGACAGTTTCGACAAGAAGGGACGGGCAGGAGAGGGCGTGCTGATAGCTGGGGACATGCGGCGGCGTTCCATGTCTGTGGTGTATCCTGTGGCCAATGTGCCGCCTGCAGAATCGCCGGTCAAGCCCGGCTTTCCGGAAGATGGTCACGGGCTCCGGTCCGGCGCGGCCCACCAGGCGTTGCGCAGATGCCTGAACCGCCAGATAATGCCCCCGAAAGATGGCGAAATCTGGATCAGGTCGAAGCGCAGTTCAAATTCCGGTGAAATCCGCCGCTGCTGGCAGAACTGGCGGGCGGCATCGGCGATCCGTCGGCGCTGATATGCGCTCGGAACAGCCTCGACATGCGGTGCATGCCGGTACTTCACCTCACAGAAAATGATGGTTCTGCCGCGCCGCGCCACAAGGTCGATCTCCCCTGCCGGCCCGCGCCAGCGCCATGCCAGTATGCGATGAAGGGTAAGGCAGAAATAGACAAGAGCCGCAAATTCGGCGAACCGTCCCCTGCGATCAGCGCGGCGTCGCCTCTGTAGCCCGCCATTCGCCGCATCATCCGGCCGCTTGTCAGGCCGGCGTGTCATCCGCCCGGTCTTTGCCATCGACCGCCAGCGCCGCCCGGTAGACCCTGTTGCGCGGCAGGCCGGTGACCTCGACGACGGCGCGCACCGCGTCGCGCAGCCGCTGACCCTCCATTTCGGCGCGCAGCATCGCCTCAAGCGTCGCGTCATCGATCTTGCCATCATCTCGCGGCGCGCCAGCGACAAGAAGCACGATTTCCCCCTTCAATGGCCTGCCGCCGCCGATCCGTGCCGCAAGATCGCCGCAGCTTCCGCGGATCACCTCCTCGTGAAGCTTGGTCAGCTCGCGCGCCACCACCGCCTCGCGCGGGCCGAGGATCGCGTCCATCTCGGCAAGGCTCTGTGCCAGACGCGACGCGGTCTCGAACCAGATCGTCGTCGCCCGCAATGCCGCGATCTCGCTGATCTGCGCGCGCCGTGCGGATGTGGTTGCGGCAAGAAATCCGGCAAACATGAACTGGTCGGTCGGCAGTCCGGACACGGCAAGCGCGGCCAGCACCGCGCTCGGCCCGGGGACCGACATGACCGGGATGTCCTGTTCACGGCAGGCAGCGACAAGCTTGTACCCAGGATCGGAGACCAGCGGCGTTCCCGCATCGCTGACAAGCGCCACCGATCTGCCGGCGGCAAGCTGTTGCAGCAGCCAGGGGCGCATCTTCGCCCCATTATGGTCATGATAGGCAACCATCCTTGCGGTGGTGGAGGTGCCGGTAAGGTTCAGCAGTTTGCGGGTGACGCGGGTATCCTCGCAGGCGACAATTTCGGCCGTCGCGAGCACTTCGGCGGCGCGCGGTGAAAAATCACCAAGATTTCCGATGGGGGTGGCGACAAGGGTGAGTGTGCCAGCTGTCATGACCGGAGCAAACTTTCGGGGCGCCGCGGACCGTGACCGACCGCCGACGATGGTGATTTTTGATGTCTTCAAGATATAGCCGATTAATGACTTGCAGGCAAAAACACGCCATTATGCCCGACATAGCGGATGATCAGCTGTCGCGAGCGACCACCAGTCGCGAAAGAACGGACATTGCTGATAGAAGGTTCAGGATCATGTTCTGGCGAATTGCCATCACTGTCTGTCTGCCCGTCGGGCTTGCCGCCTGCGGGGTTGCCGTCGACCAGGCCAGCCTGCCGGGAACGGCGGCGCCCGAGACAGCCGCGTCCCGATCCGGCGTATCCGGCGCGCCCGTCGCCGACAGCGCGCACTCCCCGTCGCAGGCAACCGAAACCGCGTTGCTGGCCCCCTCGGTCACCGGCAGCATCGACGGATTGATCGACAGCATTGTGGATACCGGAGACGCCGACAGCCCGGCGGCCCGGGACCAGGCGGCCCAGGACCAGGCGGCTGCCGATCCGCCAGAGGAGGAGCGCCCGCAGATTGCCGTCGATGACGGAATCGAGCTGCCGGTGGCAGAAGCGCCGGCCATCACCGATCAGACCATCACCGATCAGGCCATCACGGGCACCCCTTCCGGAGACGTGGCACAGGCTGATGATCCGGAAGCCGGTATGCCGGCGGCGGATGATGCCGCAAAGGCCACGGCGGAAATTGTCGACAACATCATCTGGAATATCCAGTCAGCGAAAAAGGATCGCGTCACCCCCGAGGCCGATCCGGTCATTCCAGTAGGCCCGGATCCCTCGCTTGCCAGCGATGCGCTGGAGGCCGCCTTTGCCATGCTGGCGCGTCGCGAACAGGGGCTCCCCGAAGAAGGCTTCCTGATGCCGAGAAAGGCCCCCGGGGTCATGCGGATCGCGCTACTGGTGCCGACATCGGGCGCCAACAACATTCTTGGCAGCGAGCTGCAGCGCGGCGCCGAGTTGGCGCTGTTCTCGCTTCGCAACCGGCAGATCGAGCTTCTTGTATTCGATACTGTCGGCGCAGGCGCGGATATCGCCGCGCGCGAGGCGATACAGGCCGAAGCCGATATCATTGTCGGCCCGCTTTTCTCGGATGCGGTGGTGCCGGCACGTCAGGTCGCCGCCGAGGCCGGCGTGCCGATGCTGGCCCTGTCAAACAATACCCAGATTGCGGCTGACGGAAGCTGGCTCCTTGGTTATGTGCCGGAACAGCAGGTCGACCTTCTTCTTGGCCATGCTCTGACCACCGGGCGCAACAAGGTGGGGATCATCGCCGCCTCCGATGCCTTTGGCCAGCGGATTGCGCGTCACGCCAGGAAGAGGCTGGCGCAGTTCGGCATCACGCCGGAGGACTTCATCACCCTTACCCCGCCGCAGCTTGCCGATGAGGATGAGCTGAAGGCGGCGGTAAGGACCTTCACCAGATATCAGCCGCCGGACGAGGATGAGGAAGCCCCCGCAAGCTTCGAGCTGCCACCGCCGCGCTTCGATGCGGTTCTGTTTGCCGGAAGCGCTGAATTCGCCCTTCGCACCGCGCCGGTCCTTGCCTATTACGATGCCGATCCCGAGCGCGTTCTCTATCTTGGCAACGCGCAATGGAACCAGCGGCGAATCCTGATGGAGCCGTCATTGCAGGGCGGGCTGTTCGCGTCGCGGCCGACGGATCGCGACGACGCCTTCAACGCGCTGTGGTCCGCGGCCTGGGATGGCCGTCCCGGCGCGCTGGCGCGGCTCAGCTTCGATGCCATGGCCATGGCCGCTATTCTGGCAGGACAGCAACCCGCACAATGGGACGCCGCGCTGCAGTCGGGGTCCGGCTTCAACGGGTTCAGCGGCGCCTACCGGCTGCTTCCGGGAGGCGGCAACCAGCGGGCCTTCGAGATCAGGCAGATCAGCGGCGGCGTATCCACCGTGCTGCAACCCGCCCCCGACAAGATCTAGTCACCCGACATCGGCAAGAAGCATGCCGAGGATCCGGTTCAGCACCAGACGCCCCGGCGCGGTGACCCGAAGCCGTCCGGCAGCCCTTTCGACAAGCCCGTCGCGGACAAGCCTGTCATGCGCCGTCATGTCGATATATCGGGACAGATCACCGAAGCGGCGTGACAGCCCGTCCAGATCGACCCCTTCGCCAAGCCGCAGCCCCATCATCAGCGCCTCGGCCACGGCGTCACCGGCCGCGTCCTCGACAACTGTCTCGATGCCATGACCGGCGGTCTCGACCTGATCAAGCCAGGCGGCCGGGCTTCGCCTTGTGGCGATGCCGCGTCTGCCGCCGGCCCGGTCCAGCCTGCCATGCGCCCCGGGGCCAATGCCGATCCAGTCGCCGCCCCGCCAATAGACAAGGTTGTGCCGGCATTCATGCCCCGGGCGGGCATGGTTGGAGATTTCATAGGCCGGCATGCCGGCCTTCTCCATGATCCGGTTCGTCGCCAGAAACAGGTCCGCGGCACGGTCATCCTCCATGGTCAACACCTCGCCGCGCCGCGCGCGGGTGAAGAACACGGTGCCGGGCTCGATGGTCAGCTGATAGACCGACATATGGGTGGCGCCAAGATCAAGGGCCCGGCGCAGCTCGTCCTTCCAGCCGTCCGCTGTCTGGTCCTTGCGCGCATAGATCATGTCGATCGACAGTCGGCCGAAATGCCGCCCGGCCTCCTGCAGCGCGGCCACCGCCTCGGCAGCGGAATGTTCCCGTCCCAGAAACATCAGGCCGTCATCGCACAGCGACTGGACACCAAGCGACAGCCTTGTCACGCCGGCGGCGGCAAACCCGGAGAACATCGCGGCCTCGGCAGATGTCGGATTGGCCTCGGCGGTGATCTCCACATCCGCGGCAAGGCCGAACAGCTCCTCCGCCGCGCCGATAATGCCAGCGACCAGCTCTGGCGGCATCAGGCTTGGTGTGCCGCCGCCGAAAAACAGGCTGGAAAGGGGCTTTCCGCTGCCATATCGCGCCGCCATATGCGCCATTTCCTGGCGGAATGCCGCGGCGAACCTGTCATGGTCGATATCCGAAGCGACATGCGAGTTGAAATCACAATAGGGGCATTTCGCGCGGCAGAAGGGCCAGTGGACATACAGGCCAAACCCCCGATCATGGCTGGCATCGCCATGGCTGGAGACGGGGTCCGTCCTCATGGAAAACAGGCGGCGACCAGCTTGGCGAAGGCATCGGCGCGATGGCCTATATCAAGCTTTTCCTGGGGCTCCATTTCGCCGAATGTCTGATCATATCCGCTGGCGACGAACATCGGATCATAGCCGAAGCCACGATCGCCGCGTGGCGGCCAGACCAGCGTGCCATGGACGCGCCCCTCGAACACCTCCTCATGGCCATCCGGCCAGACAAGCGCCAGAACACAGATGAAATAGGCGGCACGGTCATCCCCGCCGGTGGCGGCCAGCGAGCTGTTCACCTTCTGCATCGCCATGATGAAGTCGCGGTCGGGTCCGGCCCAGCGCGCCGAATAGATTCCCGGCGCGCCGTTCAGGACCGGCACGACGAGGCCTGAATCATCCGCCAGCGCCGCCTTGCCGGTGGCGGCCATGGTCGCCCGTGCCTTCAGCAGGGCGTTGCCGGAAAAGCTGTCCTCGGTTTCCTCGGGTTCAGGAACCCCATGCTGGCTCGCCGATGTGACAGTGAAGGGCCGGCCCTCGAACAGGGCTGCGATCTCGCGAAGCTTGCCGGCGTTGTGCGAGGCGAGAACCAGCTCCGGCGCGGCAAAAATGCGGTGCTGGGAGGGGGTCATGACAGCCTCCGTCCCTATCCTACATTGCCGCCCGCACGGCGTCGGCCTGAAGCGAGAAGAGATGCCGGCAGCCGTCTTCTGCAAGATCGAGCATGCGGGTCAGCTCCTCGCGCCGGAACGGGCGCTCCTCGCCGGTGGCCTGGATTTCGACAAGACCGCCGTCGCCGCTGAGCACGAAATTGGCATCGATCTCGGCAGTGCTGTCCTCGGCATAGTCGAGATCCGCGACGGCCATGCCCTGCCAGACCCCGCATGAGATGGCGGCGACATGGTCGCGCATCGGCTGGCGGGTGATCGCGCCGGAGAGCAGCATCTTCTCGCAGGCGATGCGAAGCGCCACCCAGGCCCCGGTGATGGCGGTGGTGCGGGTGCCGCCATCCGCCTGGATGACATCGCAATCAAGCTTGATCTGATGTTCGCCAAGCGCCTCAAGGTCGGTGACCGACCGAAGCGCCCGCCCGATCAACCGCTGGATCTCGAGAGTTCTGCCGCCCTGCTTGCCGCGGGACGCCTCGCGGTCCGAACGGCTGTGGGTGGAGCGCGGCAGCATGCCGTATTCGGCGGTGACCCAGCCGCGCCCGGAATTGCGCAGGAAGGAGGGAACCCGGTCCTCGACCGAGGCGGTGCACAGGACATGCGTGTTGCCGAACCTGGCAAGACATGATCCCTCGGCATGAAGCGAGACGCCCTGTTCGAGCGAGATGGCGCGGAGATCCTCGGCGGCGCGGCCTGACGGGCGATCCATGGTAAATCCTCTGACTGCGGCAATCTGTGGATGCGGGGACGCCTCGCCGCTTTGCCATTCCCGATCCCGTCGGGCGGCATGCTGGCGATTGACCACGCTGGCGGCGTTACCCTAAGCTGAAATCATGAATGACGCCACCCTTCTGGGCCTGAAACCCCGCGCGCTCGAGATATTCAACGCTCTCGTCACCGCCTATCTGGAATCCGGTCAGCCGATCGGATCGAAGACGCTTGCACAGCGCCTGCGGCATGATCTGTCGCCGGCTGCCATCCGCAGCAATATGAGCGACCTTGAGCATGCCGGTCTGCTGTTCTCGCCACACACGTCGGCCGGGCGCATACCGACAGAGAGCGGTCTTCGCATGTATGTCGACGGGTTGATGGAATACAGCGCCGATCTGACCAATGAAGACCGGATGTCGATTGATGGCGAATGTGCCGTGCGCGGGGTGTCGGTGGATGAGTTGCTGGAAAAGACCAGCCGAACCCTGTCCGGGCTGTCACGCTGCGCCAGCCTTGTATTGTCGCCTGCAAGCAATGCCGAGCTGCAGCATTTCGAATTCGTGCCGCTTGGCGAGAACCGCGCGCTGGCGGTGCTGGTGCGCATGGATGGCAAGGTTGAAAACAGGCTGATCGATCTGCCCTCCGGAGTGCCGCAATCGGCGATGGTGCGGGCCAGCAACTATATGAACGCAAGGCTGTCCGGCCGCGACCTTGTTGCCGCCACCGGCATGATCCGGAGCGAAATCGCCGCGCAGCGTGCCGAGCTTGACGAGATGTCCCGTCGTCTTGTCGAGGCGGGCGTCGGGCTGTGGGCTGGCGGCAACTCCTCGGAAGATGCGGTGCTGGTCATGCGCGGC
>JBMHCH010000134.1:0-12172 GCA_049890015.1 Puniceispirillaceae bacterium (SeqCode) | reverse complement strand
TGTGCCGCCGCACCAAGAACAACCCGCTCTATGTCGGTGATCCGGGCGTAGGCAAGACGGCCATCGCCGAGGGGCTGGCGCTCCGGATCCACAATGGCGAGGAGCCGGACGTCTTGACGAACGCTGTGATCTACGCGCTGGACATGGGCCAGCTTCTTGCCGGAACGCGGTATCGCGGCGATTTCGAGGAACGGCTGAAGGCCGTCGTGAAATCCGTTCAGGACGATGACAACGCCATCCTGTTCATTGACGAGATCCACACCGTGATCGGTGCCGGCGCGACGTCCGGCGGCGCGATGGACGCCTCCAACCTGCTGAAACCGGCGCTTCAGGAAGGCACGCTTCGTTGCATCGGCTCGACGACCTACAAGGAATATCGCGGCTATTTCGAGAAGGACCGGGCGCTTGTCCGCCGTTTCCAGAAGATTGATGTGAACGAGCCGACAATCGCCGATACCATCAAGATCCTTGCCGGGCTGAAAAGCCGCTATGAAGAGCATCACAAGATCCGCTTCACAAACGCGGCGCTGAGGACCGCGGTGGACCTGTCGGCCCGCTATATCAACGACCGCAAGCTTCCCGACAAGGCGATCGATGTCATCGATGAGGCGGCCGCCGCGCAGAACCTGCTGCCACCGTCGCGTCGCAAGGCCACTGTCGGCACCAAGGAGGTCGAGGCCACAATCGCGACCATGGCGCGGATCCCGCCGAAACATGTCAGCCGCGACGACAAGGTGGCGCTGGCTTCGCTCGAGGATGACCTGAAGCGCCTTGTCTTCGGGCAGGACCCGGCGATCACCGCGCTGGCCTCTGCCATAAAGCTGTCGCGTGCCGGTCTTCGCGAGCCGGAAAAGCCTGTCGGCAATTATCTGTTCTCGGGCCCGCCCGGTGTCGGCAAGACCGAGGTTGCCCGCCAGCTTGCCGAGGCGCTTGGCATCAAGCTGATGCGCTTCGACATGTCCGAATATATGGAGCGTCATACCGTGTCGCGCCTGATCGGCGCCCCTCCGGGCTATGTCGGTTTTGACCAGGGTGGGCTGCTGACCGATGCTGTCGACCAGACACCGCACGCTGTTCTTCTTCTCGACGAGATCGAGAAGGCACATCCGGACCTGTTCAACATCCTTCTGCAGGTGATGGACCATGGCAAGCTGACCGACAATAACGGCAAGATTGTCGATTTCCGCAACGTCATCCTGATCATGACGACGAATGCCGGCGCGCAGGAGCTGTCGAAGAAGGCCATCGGCTTCAACCGCGACAATCGCGAGGGGGCCGATGCCGAGGCGATCGAGAAGATGTTCACTCCGGAATTCCGCAACCGGCTGGATGCGGTGATCCCGTTCGCGGCTCTCGGCACCGAGGTGATCCGGCTTGTTGTCGACAAATTCATCATGCAGCTTGACGCCCAGCTTGCCGAGCGCAATGTCGAGATCGAACTGACCGACGCTGCCCGTGACTGGCTCGCCGAGCGGGGATATGACCGCAATTACGGTGCCCGCCCGCTGGCCCGCGTCGTGCAGGAGCATATCAAGAAGCCGCTTGCCGACATGCTGCTGTTCGGCGATCTCGCCGGCGGCGGGCTGGCGCTTGTCGATGTCAAGGACGGCAAGATTGTCGTCCATGGCAAGGGCACGCCGCAACGGGCACTGCCCGGGAAACGCACGGCACTGCCCGCCCCAGAGGAGCAGTGAAAGATTACTCGGCCTCCTTTCATAAGCCATTGATTAGAAATGACTAATCATTGAAGTTGATTGACGCGGCGGAATTTGTGCACTTATTCTGGTTGATACCGGAAGTATGTTTGCGCCGGTTGAAATGGTCTTGTGGAGAGCTGACCTGTGGAGAGCTGAACGGCAATGTACTATGCCGACAATGATCGGAGGTCATACCGTTTTGAGCCTCAGGAATATGTCCAGAAGGCTGGCGAAATCTGGGAAGTGGGCTTCTGGGAACGTGTGGAGATTGAGACCAGGTTGCTGGTTGAAAGGATGACGAACATGGATGTGTTGCGTGATCTTGTCGAAGTTTGGCCGATAGTGGTTTTTGTTGGTGTGGCCGTCTGGTGGGCGGCATCCATCAGCCGTGATGTGAAATCGCTGGAAGGCGATATGCTTGGGTTGAAAAGCGACGTGTCCGACCTGAAAACAGATGTCACGGCATTGAAGACAGACATGTCTTTGGTCAAAAGTGATGTTGCAGGCCTGAAAAGCGATGTCGCCGAAATCAAGGCTGCTGTCCTGAAGTGACAGCGTGTATCTACCTCACCCCTTCCTGAACGGGGTGGCCTGCATCCCGATGGCGCTGATTTCCTCGTCGATGCCGCGCCGTTCCGCATCAAGGAAACGTTCAACCGCGGCGCGGAACCCGTCATGCGCGATCCAGTGCGCCGAATGCGTCGTCACCGGAAGATAGCCGCGCTGCACCTTGTGAAACCCCTGCGCCCCGGCCTCGACCGTCTTCAGGCCGCGTTCGATGGCAAACTCGATGGCCTGGTAATAGCAGGCCTCGAAATGAAGGCAGGGAATGTCGAGATCGGCCCCCCAGTTGCGTCCGAACAGCGTGTCCCCGCCAATGAAGTTCAGCGCCCCGCCGATGATCCTGCCGTCATGTTCGGCCATCACCAGAAGCATCCGGTCCGCCATGCTGGCATGCAGATGGTGGAACACCTCTTCGGTCAGATAGGCCCCGCCCCATTTCCGGTCGATGGTCGACATGTAGAAGCGATAGAAATGGTCGATATGCGCGGCGGTGATGTCATCCCCTGTCAGCTGCAGCAGCCGCACCCCGGCATCGGCGACCGTGCGGCGTTCCTTCCTGATGTTCTTGCGCTTGCGTGACGACAGCGCGGCGAGAAATTCGTCGAAATCGGCATAGCCGTCATTCCGCCAGTGGAACTGGATGGAGGATCGCACCATCCATCCCTTACCGGACAGCGCGGCGACATCCTCTTCCGGCAGGAAATTGATATGCGCCGATGACAGGCCGAACCGGCCGAGATACTGCGTCATGCCGTCGGCAAGGGCGGCGCGAAGCTGTTCGGCGCGTGCACCGTTCGCATTCCCGACAAGAAAGCGCGGGCCGGTCGCCGGGGTGAAGGGCACAGCCGACAGCATTTTCGGATAATAGTCGCCGCCGGCGCGCGTGAAGGCGTTGGCCCAGCTATGGTCGAAAATATATTCGCCGTAGGAATGGTGCTTCAGATAATGCGGCATGGCCGCGGCGAGCCTGCCATCCGCATCGCGGAGCACCAGATGCATCGGATCCCACCCGCTGTCGCCGCCGGTGGCGCCGCCATCCTCTAGCGCGCGAAGAAAGGCGTGGCTGACGAACGGATTCGCCACGCCCGCCAGGCGGTCCCATTCGGCTGCCGGGATCTCGGCGATCGACGGGGCAAGATCAAGAGTGAAGCTGTCGCCATCCATGCTACAGGAGATGGCGCGCAAACCGCCCTGTCGCAAGGGGTGAGGCGATGTGCCTATGGTCCGGATCAGGAGATTTCGAACAGCCCGTCAACCTCGACAAGACATCCAAGCGGCAGGACGCTGCTGCCGACGGCAAAGCGGGCATGCTTGCCGGCATCACCGAAAGCGGCGACCATCAGGTCGGACGCGCCGTTCACGACAGCCGGCTGCTGTGTGAAATCTGGCGTCGAGGCGACAAAGCCGCCAAGCTTCACCACCTGCACAACCCGATCCAGATCACCGTCGCAGGCGACTTTGACCTGGGCGATCAGGTTGATGGCGCAGATTTTCGCCTGCTCGTACCCGTCCTCGACCGAGGCGTTGGCGCCAAGATGACCGGTGGCGGTCAGCTTGCCGTCGACAAAGGGCACCTGGCCGGCGACATGGACCATATTGCCGCTCCGCATCCAGGGAACATAGTTCGCGGCCGGGGCCGGCGCGTCGGGGATGATGATGCCCATGTCGTTCAGGCGGGCTTCAACGATGCTTGCCATGTCGTGTCTCCATCACTGCGGGTGGCGTGTTTCGGCCGGGACAGTGGCACAGCCGGCGGCCCTGTTCAAAGCAAAATCGTGACATCCATGCCAGCAAAGAAAAAGGCCCCGCACCGAAGCGCGGGGCCAGTCTGCAGATTGTACTGCAGGGAGAGATCAGCTGCAGCCCGTGGTGCTGCCACAGGTGTTGCATTTCAGGCAGGTGCCGTTCCGCACCAGGGTGAAGTTCTGGCATTCGGGACAGGCCTCGCCTTCATAGCCCTGCATCCGTGCCTGCTGCACCCGTTCGGCGGCGATGGCGTCGCCGCCGGAAGCAGTGGCGGCGGCCGGCGCGGCGGTGGCCATGCTGGCCTGGGCTTCCGGCGCGGCGGGTGTGCGCATGGTGGCCACCGCGTCATCGGCGACGGCGGCCGCGCCGCCGGCGTTCGAGTAGACCACAAGGCCCTGCTTGCGGATGAAGCCGCGGCTTGTCACCTTGTTGACCAGCTCGGACTGCGCCTCGCCGGCGCCGGTGGTCGACACCTCCAGATCCTCG
Source organism: Puniceispirillaceae bacterium (SeqCode) (assembly GCA_049890015.1). GTDB lineage: Bacteria > Pseudomonadota > Alphaproteobacteria > Puniceispirillales > Puniceispirillaceae > UBA8309. Next base: position 7,679 of record JBMHCH010000134.1, on the reverse strand, counting down.
CGGTCGACATGGCCCAGGTCATGCCGGTCCAGATAGGAGATCGCCAGCTCGCGGAAGGTGTAGTCGAGGATCGAGGTCGACATCTTGATCGCGTCATTGCCGGTGACAATGCCCTGCGGCTCGAAGCGGGTGAAGGTGAAGGCCTCGACGAATTCCTCCAGCGGCACGCCGTATTGAAGGCCGATCGAGACTGCGATGGCGAAATTGTTCATCAGCGAGCGGAAGGCGGCGCCTTCCTTGTGCATGTCGATGAAGACCTCGCCGATCCGGCCATCCTCATACTCGCCGGTACGAAGATAGACCTTGTGGCCGCCGACGGACGCCTTCTGGGTGTAGCCCTTGCGGCGATGCGGGAGCTTCTCGCGCTCGGCGCTGTGCACGATGCGCTCGACAATCTTCTCGATGACCTGCGGGGCCGCCGCGGCGACCGGGGTGTCGAGTGCCGCCGCTGTCTCCTCTTCCTCCTCGAGATCGTCGATCAGGCCGGAGGACAGCGGCTGGCTGAGCTTCGAGCCGTCGCGATACAGGGCGTTTGCTTTCAGGCCAAGACGCCAGGACAGCATGTAGGCCTCGCCGCATTCCTCGACGGTGGCGCTGTTCGGCATGTTGATCGTCTTCGAGATCGCGCCCGAGATGAAGGGCTGGGCAGCCGCCATCATGGTGATGTGGCTGTCGACCGACAGGAACCGCTTGCCATGACGGCCGCAGACATTGGCGCAGTCGAAAATGGCCAGATGCTCGTCCTTGATGTGCGGCGCGCCTTCCAGCGTCATCGACCCGCAGACATGCATGTTGGCCGCCTCGATGGCGTCCTTCTCGAAGCCGAGCGCCTCGAGCATGTTGAAGTTGAAATCGTTCAGCTGATCATCGGTGAAGCCGAGCGTGTCCTTGCAGAACTCGTCGCCAAGGGTGAAGCGGTTGAAGGCGAACTTCACATCGAAGGCGCTTTCCATGGCCGCCTCGACCTTGCCGATCTCGGCATCGCCGAAGCCCTTGTCACGGAGCGCGCCGAAGGAGATTGCCTGACAGCTCTTCAGGCTGCCGGCGCCGACTGCGTAATTGATGATGTCGTCGATCTGTTCCTGGGCATAGCCAAGGTTGGCAAGCGCCTCGGGAACCACGCGGTTGATGATCTTGAAATAGCCGCCGCCGGCAAGCTTCTTGAACTTCACGATGGCGAAGTCGGGCTCGATTCCGGTGGTGTCGCAATCCATCACCAGGCCGATGGTGCCTGTCGGGGCGATCACGGTGGCTTGCGCATTGCGGTATCCATGCTCGCCGCCAAGCTCGACGGCCTTGTCCCAGGACGCCTTCGCCGCTGTGATCAGCGCCTTGTCGGGGCAGGGCGCCGCGTCAAGCGGCACTGGCAGGATGCTCAGCCCCTTGTAACCCTTGGCCTTGCCATGCGCGGCGAGGCGGTGGTTCTTCATCACCCGCATCATGTGCTTGGCGTTCTTCTTATATTGCGGGAACGGGCCGACCTCGCTGGCGACCTCGGCGGAGGTGGCGTAGGAGACGCCGGTCATGATCGCCGAGATCGCGCCGCAGATGGCGCGGCCCTCATCGCTGTCATAGGAATGGCCCTGCGCCATCAGCAGGCCGCCAATATTGGCGAAGCCGAGGCCAAGCGTGCGATATTCGTAGGACAGCTGGGCGATTTCCTTCGACGGGAACTGCGCCATCAGCACCGAGATTTCCAGTGTCAGTGTCCAGAAACGGCAGGCATGCTCGAAGGCCGGGATGTCAAAGCTGCCATCCTCGTTGCGGAACTGCATCAGATTCAGCGAGGCAAGGTTACAGGCCGTGTCATCAAGGAACATGTATTCCGAGCAGGGGTTCGAGGCGTTGATCCGCCCGCCTTCGGGGCAGGTGTGCCATTCGTTGATGGTGCTGTCATACTGCAGTCCCGGATCGGCGCAGGCCCAGGCGGCGTAGGCGATCTTTTCCCACAGGTCGGCTGCCTTGATCCGCTTCGCGACGCCATTGTCGCGGCGCTTCACCAGCTCCCAGTCGCCCTTGTCGAGGACAGCTTGCAGATATTCGTTGCTGACCCGCACCGAGTTGTTGGAGTTCTGTCCGGCGACCGTCAGATAGGCCTCGGAATCCCAGTCCGTGTCGTACGTCTTGAACTCGATCTCGGTATAGCCCTGGCGCGCGAACTGGATGACCCGCTGCACATAGTTCTCGGGAATCATTACCCCGCGTGCCGCGATGATGGCCTTCTTCAGGGCGCGGTTGGCGCGCGGGTCGAACCGGTCCTCGCCGTCGAGGCTCTCGTCCTGGCATGCCGCCATCACCTCGCCCATATGGCGCTGCGCAAGCTTCGAGCCGGCGACAAGCGCCGCGACCTTCTGCTCCTCGACGACCTTCCAGTCGACATAGGCCTCGATATCGGGATGGTCGACATCGACGGTGACCATCTTCGCGGCGCGGCGGGTGGTGCCGCCGGACTTGATGGCGCCGGCGGCGCGGTCGCCGATGCGAAGGAAGCTCATCAGGCCCGACGACTTGCCGCCGCCGGACAGGCTCTCACCCTCGCCGCGGATGCGGCTGAAGTTGGAGCCGGTGCCGGAGCCGTATTTGAACAGGCGGGCTTCGCGGACCCACAGATCCATGATGCCGCCCTCATTCACAAGGTCGTCGCCGACCGACTGGATGAAGCAGGCGTGCGGCTGCGGGTGCTCATAGGCGCTTGCCGAGCGGGTCAGCTTGCCAGTCTGGTAATCGACATAGAAATGTCCCTGGCTCGGCCCGTCGATGCCATAGGCCCAGTGCATGCCGGTGTTGAACCACTGCGGCGAGTTCGGGGCGGCCATCTGCGCGGCGAGCATGTAGCACATCTCGTCGTAATAGACGCGGGCATCTTCCTCGGACGAGAAATAGCCGCCCTTCCAGCCCCAGTAGGTCCAGGTGCCGGCCAGCCGGTTGAAGACCTGCTTGGCCGAGGTTTCGCCGGTATAGCGCTCATCCTCGGGAAGATCGGCCAGCGCTGTCTCGTCGGGGACCGAGCGCCAGAGCCAGGACGGTACAGCGCTTTCCTCGACGGTCTTCAGCTTCGCCGGAACGCCGGCCTTACGGAAATATTTCTGCGCCATAATGTCGGTGGCGACCTGCGAAAACTGCGCGGGCACCTCGATATTCTCGGCGCTGAATACGATCGTGCCGTCAGGATTCCGGATTTCACTCGACGCGGACCTGAACTCAAGGGCTGCATATGCGTCTGAACCTGCGGTCGTGAATCGTGTTTAGAACTTCATGAATGTCGCCCCTGAATCTCTGTTTGTGAACCGCTTTTAAAACAAGCGGCTAGTCGTTGTTTTGCATCAGTTATTCAATGGTGTCAGCGGCAAAGGACACAATATTTGGTGTTGCTGACCGTCAAAAGCTACATGATGTTGAAGCGCAGCGACAAGTCACAAATTTGCAATTTTTGTGAAAAATTGCCTTGCTTTCGGGGCGTGCCTGTGAATCGGGGGTGTGTCGGCAATGCCTTGCCCGGGCGAACTGCGACACAACGCATCATCTTCTGGACGCAAGGCATGGCCTCGGCCTATATTGACGCCGGACAAAGCGCCGCAGAGCGTGGTCCGTCGGCAGGGTGGATACGGGTTCGGCCTTGCCAGCTGACAGGACACAGGGCCAGCTGACAGGACACAATCCCAGCTGACAGAACACAGGGTTGCCGCACCATGGATATCGTCACCAGACTCCATCTTTACTTCAGGGCGCGGCTTGTCGGCAGTGACAGTTTCGGAAACCGCTATTACGAAGAGCGCAAGGCCCGGCCAGGCAAGCCGCCGCGGCGCTATGTGCGCTATAACGGTCTGGTTGAGGCGTCTAAGGTGCCTGCCGACTGGCACGGTTGGCTTCATCATACCGAGCAAAGCCCGCCACCGGCGGAAGGCTACGCCCGCCACGACTGGCAGCAGGAGCATATGCCGAACACCACGGGAACGCGCCATGCGCACCGCCCGGCCGGTCATGTGCTGAAGGGCGGCAAGAGGGCCGCCGCCACCGGTGATTACGAACCCTGGAGTCCGAGCTGAGCCATCACCGGCAAGGATGCCGGCATGGCCGTCGACCGAGATCGCACGGAGGGTCTGATGCAACGCAATATGCTGGAAACAGTGATGGGGGCCGTCGTACTCCTGACTGCTGTCGGCTTCATGTCGCTCGCCTATGATGCCGCGAATATCAAGGGGGCTGACGGATATGAGCTTGAGGCGGAGTTCGGCGCCACCGGCGGCCTGTCGGTCGGTGACGATGTGCGTATTTCCGGAATCACGGTGGGACGGATCGTGCGTCAGGATCTCGATCCGGTCACCTATGCCGCCCGCATCGTCATGTCGCTCGACAAGCAGATCCTGATCCCGGCTGACAGCAGCGCGCGTATAACCGAAGCCTCGCTCCTTGGCGGCAACTATCTGGAGTTGATCCCCGGCGCGGATGAAGAGATGATGCAGCCGGGCGAGGTGATCTATGACACGCGTGACCCGGTCAGCCTGACAGATCTTCTTGGCAAGGCCGTGTTCTCCTCAGGCAATGATCCGTCCTGACCCCCGCTGCCTGATCATCGCGGCCGGCATGATGCTGGTCGGCGACGGTGCCAGCGCCGGCTGGATCGAGGGCGAGACCGCCCGAATGCAGGCTCTCGACAAGATCACGGCGCGGATTTCAACTCTCGAGGTTCCCATCGGCACACCGGTCCTGTTCGGCACGCTGAGCGTGACTGTCAGGCGCTGCGCCTATCATCCGCCGGAAGAGCCGCCCGAGGATGCGGCGTTTCTCGAGATTGTCGATAATGGCTATGATGTCACGGCGCCGCCGCGCGAGGTCTTTGCCGGCTGGATGTTCAGCTCCAGCCCTGCTGTCTCGGCCATGGAGCATCCGGTCTATGACATCACCCTGCTGAGCTGCAAGCCTGGCCCACCGGCCAGCTAGCCCATCACCGGATGCCGGGTCCCGGCAGCCTCATTCGCCGAGCATGGCCTCTACCATAGGCTGACTGTCGGACCCCTGGTCCAGATTCCCGGGGGACGTCAGCGCATCCGCGAGGCGTGCCTGAAACTTCTCGCGGCTGATTTCATAGATGCCAAACTGCATCAGGTGATCATTCGTGAACTGCGCATCGAGAAGCCGGAACCCGCCTGCGCGAAGCCGAGCGACAAGATGAACAAGCGCGATCTTGGACGCGTCGGTCCGGCGCGAGAACATGGACTCGCCGAAAAAGGCCGCCCGCAGAGCCACGCCATACAGCCCGCCGACAAGCGCGCTTCCGTCCCACACCTCGATGGAATGTGCGAATCCCAGCCGGTGAAGCGCCACATAGAGTTGCCGGATATCGCGGTTGATCCAGGTGTCCTGGCGGCCGTCACGGATCGCGGCACATTCATCGATCACTGTCGCGAAGTCACGGTTGATGGTGACGGTGTAAGGCTGTCTTCGCACGGTGCGGACAAGCCGCCGCGGGATGTGGAATTCATGCCGCGCGCCCTGCCGCCAGGCAAGCGGGATCAGGGCCCGCATCTCGGGATCGTAGAATTTGATGTCATGGCTGTCGGCGCTGTCGGCCATCGGAAACACGCCAAGCGAATAGGCCTTGATCAGCGTTTCCGGGGAGAATGCGTACCTGTCCGCCATCCTGCCTCCTGCTGCACGGCCGGAGGCGGTGCTAGTCGTCCTGATTCAGGAAATGCTCTTCCAGCCAGCGGATGTTGTAGCTTCCATCGATCACGGCCGGCGCATCGACAAGCCGTTCGTGAAGAGCAAGCGTTGTCGGAATGGGCTCGACAATAAATTCCTGGAGCGCCCGCTTCAGCCTGGCAAGGCAATGCGCCCGGTCATCACCATAGACGATCAGCTTGGCGATCAGGCTGTCATAATAGGGCGGCACCGAATAGCCCGAATAGAGGCATGAATCGACCCGTATTCCCGGGCCGCCCGCCGCATGGAAGGCTGAAACCCTGCCTGGCGTGGGCATGAATGTCTCGGGATGCTCGGCATTGATCCGGCATTCGATGGCATGGCCGGTGAAGGTGACATCCTCCTGTCGGAAGGACAGCTCCATGCCGGCAGCAATGCGGATCTGCTCGCGCACCAGGTCCACGCCGGTGATGGCCTCGGTGATCGGATGTTCCACCTGAAGGCGGGTGTTCATCTCGATAAAGAAGAACTCGCCATTCTCATAAAGGAACTCCATGGTGCCGACGCCAAGATATCCCATGCGCCGTGTGGCCTCGGCGGCGATCCCGCCGATCTCGGCACGCTGCGCCGCGCTCAGCACCGGTGAGGGGGCTTCCTCGAACAGCTTCTGATGGCGCCGCTGGATGGAACATTCGCGCTCGCCAAGATGCACCACATTGCCATGGCTGTCGGCGATGACCTGAACCTCGATATGGCGCGGCTGCCCAAGATAGCGTTCCAGATAGACGGTATCATCGCCAAAGGCCGCCTTTGCCTCGGATCTGGCCGAGCTGAAGGCCTCGGCGAGGTTCTCCGCGGTTTCAGCCACCTTCATGCCGCGCCCGCCACCGCCGGATGCCGCCTTCACCAGAAGCGGATAGCCGACATCGGCCCCGATGCGCTTGGCGTCCTCGAGCGTGTGCACCGCGCCGGGGGATCCCGGCACCAGCGGCAGGCCGGCCTCGGCGGCTGTGATCTTCGCCTCGACCTTGTCGCCCATCGACCGGATGTGGCGTGGCTCGGGGCCGATGAATGTCAGCCCGTGTGCCGCGACAATTTCGGCAAAATCCGCGTTCTCGGCCAGGAAGCCGACGCCGGGATGCACCGCGTCGGCGCCGGTGATGCCTGCCGCGGTAATGATCGATGCCACATTCAGATAGGACTCACCGCTTGGCGGCGGGCCAATACAGACCGACTCGTCGGCAAGGCGGACCGGCATGGAACCGGCGTCAGCCGTCGAGTGCACGACAACAGTGGGTATCTTCAGTTCGCGGCAGGCCCGCAGGACGCGGAGCGCGACATCGCCTCGGTTGGCTATGAGGATTTTCTTGAACATCACTCGATGACGACCAGAACTTCGCCGAATTCCACCGGCTGCCCGTTGGTGACAAGGATCTGTTTGACGGTGCCGTCCGACGGCGCGGTGATCGGGTTCATCACCTTCATCGCCTCGACGATCAGGATGGTCTGGCCCTTCTTCACAGCGTCGCCAACCTCGACAAAGGCCGGTGCTTCCGGTTCGGGCGCCACATAGGCGGTGCCGACCATTGGTGATGTCACTGCCCCCGGATGGGATGCGGCGTCGGCTGGCGCGCTGTCAGCCGGGGCAGCAGATGCCGCTGCCGGGGCTGCGGCCTGCGCCGGGGCTGCCACTGGCGCGGCGACGGCTGCGACAGGCGCGGCTGCGCCGGTGACGCGTGACAGCCTGACGGAAAGGTCCTCGGTCTCATATTCAAGCTCGGCGAGCCCGGCGTCATCCAGGATTTCCGCCAGTGCCTTGACCAGCGCCGTGTTGTCCGCGCCGCCTGATTTCGGAGCTTTTGCCATTTATCCGGACTCCTTCGCCATTTCCAGAATACCCCTGACCGCCATGACGTATGACATGGCGCCAAAACCCAGCACGACGCCGTCAACCACTGCCGAGATCATCGAATGATGACGGAAGGGTTCGCGCTTGTGAACATTCGAAAGGTGTATCTCGATCTTGCGTCCCGGAA
>JBMHCH010000133.1:0-22354 GCA_049890015.1 Puniceispirillaceae bacterium (SeqCode) | reverse complement strand
TTCTGGGTCGATCCCGACAGCCCCTATCACAAGCCTATTTTCCGCACCGACAAGAAGCTTGTGCTGTTCTGCGCCTCCGGCCTGCGCTCGGCGCTGGCGGTCCGCACCCTTCAGGAGATGGGCATGGACAATGTGCTCGACATGGAAGGCGGCTTCACCGAATGGAAGATGCAGGATCTTCCGGTGGAATATCTGACCTGAGGGCGAGCGCCCTTCAGGTCCGCGCCGCCTCGAAGGCGGCCCAGGCCTCCTCGAACTCCTCATAGGTCATCGGCCCCTTGCGGGCCGGCTCGAGGATGCAGGCCTCGGCGCGGAACAGCGTCTCGATCGCCGCCGCCAGATCGGGGATCACCGCCGGCGGAACCACCAGCGCGCCATGCCGGTCCCCATGAACAAGATCGCCATCGGCGACCTCCATCCCGAAGACGCGCGCGCCGGCGGCATAATCGACAACATGGACAAAGCCGTGGCTTGGCCCGACGGAACCGGCCAGCACCGGAAATCCGTCCGGCAGATCGCCAAGATCGCGCATCAGACCATTGGTGAGAGCCCCGTCAAGGCCAAGCGCCTTGTGGACCGTGGTGTTCACCTCGCCCCAATAGGCACCGATGGCATCGGCGCCGTCGATATCCTCGACAACGGCGACGGCCGGGCGCGGGCCTTCGGACATATGCCGGTAATAGCCGAGCCGGCGTTCACGGACGACATCGGCAGGGTCGGGGGACGGCGTGACCGCCGAAATCCGCGCAGTGCGGGCATAACCGACCATCGCCCGGTGCGACGGATCCGAGGCCATGACGGTGCCACGGGTAAAGCGGTTGAAACCGCGCTTTCCCTCGGCGGTCTCGATGGCGTTGCAGACGGTCGGGGTGTCGACCGAACGAAGCAGGGTAAGCAGCGCGTCATCCATGATGGATCTCCAGAAGTTCCTGCAGGGCGATTGTCACGATATCGGGTGTTTCGATGGTCGGCAAATGACCTGCATCCTCGATGATGCACAGGCGCGCATGCGGGATCATCGCCTTCATTGCCTCATGCCGTTCCACCGGACAGAGATGGTCATGCCGCCCGCAGAGAATCAGTGTCGGACAGGTCACGGCACGAAGCGTTTCCTCATAGTCCGGCCGGTCGCGAAGCGCCAGCGACTGGGCGATGAAGGCATCCGCCCCCAAGTCAGTCGCCATTGCCATCGCCAGATCGCGAAGCGCGGCGCTGTCGTCCCTGTGGGTGAAATAGTTCGGCTTCATCTCGTCGCGCATCACGGTGGCGAGCCGGCCATGCCGCACGGCCTCCATCTGCGGGCCGCGGCGGGCCTTCATCTCGTCACGCTCGGCAAAGGGGTTTGTGTCGATCAGCGCAAGATGCGTTACCCGCTGCGGCGCCTGGCGCATGATTTCCATCGCCAGGATGCCGCCCATCGACACCCCGCCAAGGGCGAACCGGTCGGGCGCGTCCGCCAGCACATTTGCCGCAAGCCGGCTCATCTCCGGCGCGCAGACCGGCAGCGGCACCATGACACGCACCCTGTCCTGAAGCGCGGCGATCTGCGGCGCGAACAGCCTTGCATCACACATCATGCCGGGGAGCAGGATCAGGTCACGCATGATCTTCAGCGCAGCTAGAGCCGCGAGCTTGCCAGCGCCGCGCCTTCGGCCAGCGTCGCCAGCTTGGCATAGGCGATATCGGGATCGACAGCGCCAAAGCCGGCGAACGTGCCGAACCCGCAATCCGACCCTGCAATCACCCGCTCAGCCCCGACAATATTGACGAAACGGTCGATGCGCTGCGCGACAAGCTCCGGGTGCTCGACGAAATTGGTGGTGGTGTCGACCACCCCCGGCACCAGAACCTTGTCTTCGGGAATTTCGCCGGCCCGGTCGCGGAACACTGTCCATTCATGCGCGGGGCGGGGGTTCGATGTCTCGAACAGCACATAGCGCGCCCTGGTGGACATCAAGGTGGCGAACACCTTGTCCATGTCGATGTCACAGACATGCGGCCCTTCATAGTTGCCCCAGCAGATATGGACCCGCACCCGCGCCGGATCGATGTCGCGGAGCGCGTGGTTCAGCGCGTCGACATGCATGTTGGCGATGCCGACGAATTCCTCATCGCTGAGATCGGCGAACAGCATGTGGCGCGACAGGGCCAGGTCGGGGCAGTCAAGCTGCAGATCGAGCCCGGCATCGACAATGGTCTCGTATTCTGCCTTCATGGCATCGGCAAGGGCTGCCAGATAGGCCTCGCGGGTCGGGTAATGCTGGTTCTGCAGGAACAGCGAGATCACCCCCGGCGAGGCGGCGTTCATAAAGCCGCGCTCGGCCCCATGCGCCGCCATCCCCGCCTTCAGATTGGCAATATCGGCCTGAAGCTCGTCCTGACCCTTCGAGACAACCTCGCCAGTGCACATGGGACGCGCATATTGCGGTGTGCCGCCATCGTTCGCCAGCCGCTCCAGAAAACCCGGAAACAGCTTCAGGTCACCTGGCGCGTTGCGCGGGCTGTCGCCGGAAAAGCCGGTGTAGCGATCCTTCACATAGGTGGCGTAGGATATCTTCGAGGTCTCGCCATCGGACACGATATCGATGCCGGCCTCGACCTGGCGCCTTACCGTTTCAGAACAGGCATCGGTCATGCATCCGGCGAACTGGCCAGCGTCATAGGCCTTGCCATTCTCGCGTGCGAAGATGAAATCGACTACGTCCTGTGAACGCGGCAGCGAGCCGACATGGCTTGTCAGTATTTTCGTCATCAATCCCTCCCGCGGGCAAGTGCTGCCGGCAAATCATGGAAATCATGTGTTGGTCCGGCGGCGTCGTCAGTGGCTATGACCCGGAACAGGCTGGCCTCCCCGCTCATTGACGGGGCAAGGCTGACGGTCTGTTCCGGCGGAATGGCGCAGACATCGCCCGGCCCGAGACTGGCGCCGCCACCATCCCATTCCACCCGCCAATGGCCACGCATCACCATCAGCACCTCGTGGCGGGCGGTCACATAGCTGTCTTCAGCAATGCTGCCCTCACGCAACAGCTCGACACGAAAGCCCGGCCGGTCCGCCAGCATTCCTTCATCGGCGATCACCGGCGCGGGCATGCCGTCGGCCATCGCCATCATGTCCCAGTATCTTGCGACGAAACGCGGCACGAACTCACGGCTGGTGACAGACGGGAACTGTGCCATCTCATCTGCCGACAGGGTGGGCATCGGCGCCACACCTTCGGGAAGCGCCTGCCCCTTCTTGCTGTCATAGAGAACGCCATTGTCGCCAAGGATCAACCCATGCGCGCTGGCATCGTCGATGACCTGGGGCGCCCAGACAACGCCGCCGCCCGAGTCATCCCCGCCAAGAACCGCCATGATCATTCCGTAATCTGTGCCGATATTCTCGAAGCCGCGGAAGATGCCGGTCGGGATATTGATCAGGTCGCCTTCCTCGAGAACAACCTCGCCGTCGCTTCCCGTCGCCCCCCAGAAGAACCGCCAGCGCCCGGACAGCACGAAGAACACCTCTGCCGTGCGATGCGCATGAAGGGAATTCCGGCATTTTGGCGGTTGTCCGGCAGCCCCGATATTGAACCCCGGCGTATCGGCGATATGAACATGCTGGTCAGCGGATTCCGAGACACCGCCACCGATGATGGTGAAATTTTCCTTCCGGTCGCTTCCGGGCGTATGCGCGTCGATGAAGGCGGTGCGGCACGGCACAAGGTCGCCATAGCGGACAATTCGGTCTGTCAGGTCTGTCGCGGTCATTTCCTCACCCCGTTTTCATGACGATCTGCTTCCAGATCGCTGTTTCGTCATACAGCACATATTCGCGGCGTAGTCCGCGCGGGCCGAACTCGGCATGGCTGACTCCCATCACATAGACCTCGGCCCCGCTCGGCTCGCCGAAGCTTCCCCAGCCATCATGGGTGCCGTGAAGTCCCCAGCGAATGGCAGCGCGCGGCGCCATCGCGTCATCCGCGCGGCCAATCTGGTGTTCGATGGTGAATTCGGCATTCGGAAAACTTGCTCGAAGCCCCATCCAGAACCGGTCCGCGGCGTCAAGGCCATGCGCAGTCACGCCTCCGGGAAGCTCCAGATGGCAGGCCTCGTCATAGGCTGCCGGAATGGCGGCCATATCAGCGTCCATGATACGGCGCAGCAGGTCGGCATAGCGCGCGCCCCACTCATTGTCATTGCCGCGCCCCTTGTAGGGACCGGCAACGTCGATGGCCGGGGTGAACGGCTTCACGCAGCTGCCGGCGCCGCCCTCGCGTTCGATCAGGTCGGCGGCATAGGCCTTCGGGTCCCACCCCAGCTGGCGCACAATCGCCCCCTGATCACGGATCGGCCATTCATCGTTGATCTGGTTATTGATGGCATGACAGTCGGCAATGATGCGGTAGCGAAGCCGGGTCCCGGTGGCATTGCCGTAGACGCCGTCCCCGTCATGCGTCGCTGTCGACAGGATGCGGTGCGAGCTGAGCATTCCCTCCTCGGGGCTTCCGGACCATATGACATCCTCGCCAAGAAGGCGGCGGTCGGGAAATTCGGCGAGGGTCGCCATCGTTGCCGCGATCACCCCCTGGTTGCCGACAACAACCGACCCGGGCGAGCGGACGGGAATGTCGGAAGTGTAATAGTCATGAAGCGTGGCGATGCCGCGCCCTTCCCAGATTTCGGCAGTAATTCCGAGGATATAATCAGGGAAATCAGCCCATTTCGGATCAAAGCCCTTCATTGTCTCTCTCCCATTCCCAGTTTGACGGACAGCGCGCCGAGCCGCGCACAACAAGCCCGCCATCGATTGTCACGCGTCGCGGCGGCATCCGGCCCTGCTCGATCTGCGCCACAAGCGCCCTCACTGTCTGGTTCACCATCTCGTCAGATGGCTGCGACACGGTCGTCAGGTCGAAGCTTGGCCAGGCGGCAAGCTGCACATCGTCATAACCCACCACTGACACATCCTCGGGAACGCCAAGGCCAAGCCTGTGTCTGAGAACTTCGATGACGGCAAATGCCATGTGATCATTGGCAACGAACACGGCATCCGGGATCTCGCTTGCGCTGAACATCTCGAGCGCGGCTTCGCCAGCCTTGTCGGTCAGGAAATCACCAACCCCGCGCGCAAACAGGTCCCGGCCATGATCGGCGAGACCGGCGCGGAACCCGGCCTCGCGGTCGCGCTGCGTCGAGGCACCTTCCCAACCGGCGATATAGGCGATCCGTTCATGCCCGCCAGCCACAAGGAAATCAGCCAGCGCGCGGCCACCGGCGAAATTGTCCGATGTGACTGTGGTGAAGCTGTCATCCTGCTGCGCCCGGTTGAAAAGCACCACCGGAATGCCTGCGGCATCGCATCGTTCGGCAAGCTGCGATGACATCGCCACCGAGGCCAGAACGATACCGTCCACCTGGTAGTCCATGATTTCCTGGAGCACGGAATCGACATTGCCGCTTGTCTGCTGCGCCATGAAAACAAGAACGTGATAGCCGCGCTGCTGCAGGCTGGTCGACATCTTCTCGAGGATTTCGGGATAGAACTGGTTGTCGAGATAAGCCACCACCAGACCGATCAACCGTGATTTGCCGGTGATCATCGATCTGGCGAGGACATTCGGACGGTATCCAAGCTCGGTTGCCGCCGCCAGGACACGGTCGGTCATCGCCTGTGATACCGAGGCGCCCGGTGTGAACACCCCGCTGACTGCGGACTGGCTGACACCGGCGCGGCGCGCGACGTCAAGCGATGTCACAGTGCCCCCCGCCATCAGTCCGCCGTCCAGCCACCGTCGATGAGAAGCGCTGTGCCGGTGACAAGAGCCGAAGCGTCGGAAGCCAGGAACCGGACGGCCCCCATAATGTCCTCGACCTCGCCGACCCGCCCAAGCTTGATTTTATCCTCGATCCATTTCACCCGCTCGGGCTGCGAGAATGTCTGTTCGGTCAACGGTGTGCGGATGAAGGTCGGGCAGATCGTGTTGACCCGGATGCCTTGGGGGCCCATCTCGATGGCCATTGATTTCGTGAAGCCCTCGACAGCGTGCTTCGATGCGCAATAGACAGCCCTGTCGATGCCGCCCACCACCGCCATCTGACTGGAAATGGTGATGATCGATCCCTTGCGGCCATCAGCAATCATCGATTTTGCCACCGCCTGCGCGGCGAAATAGGCACCGCGAAGATTGACGTCCATCACCGCGTCAAAGTCATCCGGATCCGTATCGGTGGCCGGCGCGTGACGCGCCAGACCGGCGCTGTTCACAAAGATGTCGAGCGGGCGAAGCGCCTCGATCACCGCAGCCGTTGCCTCGATGTCGGAAAGATCGCCGATGCGCGCCTCTGCGGACAGGCCAGCGCTAGTCATGGCTGACACGACCTCGTCAAGCTGATCCCTTCGGCGCGCCATGACGATGACATGCGCGCCTGCCTCGGCCAGCGCGACAGCGCATCCAAGCCCGATCCCGGATGATCCGCCAGCGACAAGCGCGCGGCGCCCGTCGAGCGAGAAAGAGGGAGTTGCCGGCAGTTTCATGAGACACCTCCTGCAAGAGGCACAGGCCGCATTGTCCCGGCTTTGCTGAATTCCCGCATGCGGGCAAGGACATCGACGCCGATCTGGTCATAGACGTGCAACAGATCGACCATCACCCAGTTCTCCCGGATAACCCCATTCTCGACCCGCCAGAAATCAAGGCTTCGCATGGTGATTTCCGTGCCAAGCGGCGGAATGCCGAGCCAGCCGTCATGGCTGATGGTCTGGATCATGGTCGGCCAGCCGGTGACCGCCGCGTAATCATTATCGCCGAAAAAGTGATAGGTGATCTGGTCAACCTTGCTGCCGCGGTCGGGCATGCCGTTCAGGAACGGGATCTGGTGCCAGTTGCGGAAGCCTTCGACGCCGCGTCCAGTTCCGATTCCGGCCGGGCCGTACCAGTTCATGCGCGGATGCCAGAAGCGCGGCATCTCCATCACCTCGGGACCACCCTGCGCGGGATGACGCTTCATATGCTCCAGCATATCGATGATAAGCTGGCGGCTGGCCTCGCTGCGCGTTGCGTCACGCAGCTCGCGCACCAGGCCATCACCGGACGCCGGGCCGGGAACACAGAATTCCCGGCCAAGCGACGGAACCATCGGCCAGGCTCCGGCCTGCATCATCACCTCGGGGATGTCCCACAGCGCCTGATATTCGGCAATCCTGCCATCGACCATGCGGTAGAATTCATGGAACCGCATGTGCGCAAGGTGGCCTGTCGGCGGAATGTCCAGAAAGGGGGCGGCGAAGGTGCCGATGAAATGTCCGCCGCAACCGACCCAGTCGGCGCCGTGATCATCGCTGCCCGCCATGACCAGCCAGTCCCGTCTTTCCACATCGGGCCATGCCGCCTTCAGAGCGGCCAGCGCGCCATCATGGAACGCACCGGGTCCAACCATGTCGCCAAACGGGTGCGCCAGACGGAAAACAGCATCCGGCGTGCTGGCGGCCTCCAGCGCGGCGCGCAGCGCAGCCTCGTCCCAGTCATACTGGGACGAGAAAACAGACCGCAATGCCGCACGGTTGCTGGCGTGGATTCCCGTCATTCAGCCGCCTCACCGTAAGGGACGTTCTTGCCGCCATAGCGGCGGACCCGGATATTGCATTGCTCAGCATGGCCGACAAAGCCTTCGAGCATGCACAGCCGCGAGCCATATTCGCCGATCATCGCCGCGGCCTCATCTGTCATCACCTTCTGATAGCTGTGCGTTTTCAGGTATTTTCCGACCCACAGCCCGCCGGTATAACGGCCAGCCTTCTTTGTCGGCAGCGTGTGGTTGGTGCCGATCACCTTGTCGCCATTCGCGACATTGGTGCGCGCGCCAAGGAACAGCGCGCCGTAACATGTCATGTTGTCGAGGAACCAGTCATCGCGGTCAGTCATCACCTGCACATGTTCCGACGCGATCTCGTCTGCCATCTGCAGCATCTCGTCATACGTGTCACAGACAATGACCTCGCCATAGTCGCGCCAGCTCACCGCCGCGGTCTCGGCTGTCGGCAGGATGCCCAGAATACGGTCAATCTCGGCAAGCGTGTCATTCGCCAGCGTCTCGGAATTGGTCAGCAGCACCGCGGGCGAGTTGTAGCCATGCTCGGCCTGCCCAAGAAGATCCGTGGCGCACAGCTCGGCATCCACCGTGTCGTCCGCGATCACCATGGTTTCGGTCGGACCGGCGAACAGGTCGATCCCGACCCGCCCGAACAGCTGGCGCTTGGCTTCGGCGACAAAGGCGTTTCCGGGACCGACAAGCATATGGACAGGCTCGATGCTCTCGGTGCCGATGGCCATCGCGCCAACCGCCTGGATGCCGCCAAGGGCGTAGATTTCATGGGCACCGCCAAGATGCATCGCGGCGATCACCGCGGCGTTCGGACGGCCTTCAAAGGGCGGGGTGGTGGCGACAATGCGCGGCACCCCGGCAACCGATGCTGTCAGCACCGACATGTGGGCCGAGGCGACCATGGGGAATTTGCCAGCCGGCACATAGCATCCAACCGACTGAACCGGGATGTTCCGGTGGCCAAGGATCACGCCGGGCATCGTCTCGACCTCGACATCCTGCATCGAGGCGCGCTGGATTTCGGCGAATTTGCGGATCTGGTCCTGCGCAAAGCGGATATCATCCATGTCGCGCTTCGAAACCTCGGAGATCAGCTCGTCGATCTCGTCCTGCGAAAGCCGGTAGCTCGCCGGCGAGAAATTGTCGAATTTCTCGGCAAGTTCACGCACCGCGGCGTCGCCCCGCGCCTCGATCTCGGCAAGCGCGGCCTCTACGACGGCGCGGACCTTGGCGTCGTCCTCGGAACGTTCCACCTGCGGCTTGCCGCTTTTCAGATATCGAATGGCCATCTATCTCTCCACATCACTTTCCATCGGGACGCGGCGCCTGCCGCTCACCCCGGTCATAGGCTTCCCAGCCTTCGCCATTGAACGCATCGACCCCGAGCTGTGCCATCACATGCGGGAAGTCGACCATCACCCAGTTGTCGACGATCTTGCCGTCGACCACCTTCCAGAAATCCATGTAGCGGATCTCGACACGTTTGCCGGTCGGGGCGATCCCCATGAATTCACCGGAATGCACGGCCTCCTGACGCCCGAAGGCGTCGGCCCACTCGCCCATGTAAAGCCGCGCCTCGTCAATGCAGACCTTGTCGGAAAAAGCCGCCTGGAACGGGCGCTGCCAGTTGTCCTGAAATTCCTTCAGGCCGGTCTTGGTGCCACATCCCGCATTGCCCATCCAGCGAAAGCCTTCGCTGAAGAAATCGCCGATATCGTCGATCCGGTGATCATTCAGGCCGTCAACCATGCCTTCGATGACACGGCGGGTCTCGTCGGTCTTCGCCATGTCGGTGTCGCGGGTGAGAGCCGCCTGTTCAGGTCGCGCGCCGCTCATCCCTTTACCGCCCCGGCCGTAAGGCCGCTGACAATCTGCCGCTGGAAGAACATCACAAGAATGAACAGCGGAACCGTGGCGGACACGACGGCGGCCACGGCGAACATGATGTTGCCCTCGGTGTAGGTTGTGCCAAGGAAGGCGGCAACCTGCGGGACCATCGTGCGGTTGTCCTCCGACAACAGCATCGCGGTGACGGCAAAATCGTTATAGGCAAGCAGGAAGCTGAACAGTCCGGTGGTGATCACCCCGGGCCACATCACCGGAATGATCACATGGCGGAACGCCTGAAACTGCGTGCAGCCATCGACCTTGGCGCTTTCATCCAGCTCCTTCGGGATATTCTGGAAAAAGGAATGCAGCATCCACAGGGTGAAGGGCTGGTTGATGGCCACAAGCACGATGATGGTCGTCGGAAGGATGCCCCAGACATTCCACTGGAAGAACGGAAGCATGTAGCCGGCGACAAGGGTGATCGGCGGCATCGCCCGGAAAATCAGCGCCGTGATCAACAGCCAGAACGTGTATCGGTAGCCGGAGCGCGACAGGGCATAGCCGCCAAGCGTGCCGATGGTAAGCGACGTCAGAACGACGAAGAAGCAGACGATGAAGGTGTTGATGACGTTGCGAAGAAACCCTTCCTCCACCCAGGCGCCGTGATAGCCGGCGCCGGTGAACGGGCTGCCATAGGTCTGTTCCGTCCGGTACCCGGTGATGGCGTTCGTCCAGTCGGCGATCGAGAAGAAATCAAGTTCGACCTTGAAGGATCCCCACAGGGTCCAGATGAACGGGAACGCCGCCATAATCAGCCAGATCACGACAAAGCTGGACAGGGCGATCCGCAGTCCGACGGGCATTTTCTGTGCGCGTGACGCCATGTCAGACCTTCCCCCTGAAATCTCGCCAGGTGCGGATGAGGACCGGCGTCAGCAGGATCGCCACGCCGATTATGGTGATGACCGAAGTCGCGGCCGCGGAGCTGAACTGCCGAGTCTCGCCGCCAAGATCATTGAATATGGCCCAGCTGAGCGAGGTGGCGTGCGCCTCGGCATTGAATCCGATGATCGGCTCGAACACGCGGAAATTGTCCATCAGCTGGATCAGGGTCACGAAGGTGACCAGCGGCATCAGATGCGGCAGGATCACATAGCGGACACGCTGGAAGCGCGAGGCGCCGTCGATCTGCGCGGCCTCCATCTGATCCTGCGGCAGGGTTTGAAGCCCGGCATAGAAGATCACGAAGGCGAAGGGCGCTGCATGCCAGATGCCATAGATGATCAGCGACACCCACATCAGTCCGGTGGACGCCTTCAGCGACAGTGACGGGTCACCGGCCATCCATTGCAGCAGATTGCCGAGGATCCCGCGGCTGTCGATCATCCAGTACAGGACGAGCGCGCCAATCAGCGGTGTGATGACAAACGGAAGAAGCGAGAAAAAAATGACGATGCCACGAAGCCTGGCATAGATGGAATTGACCGATAGCGCAATGAGAAGCCCGAGAAGGATGACCATCGGCGTCACAGTGAAAATGAACACCAGCGTGAAGGACATCGCGCGGTAGAATGGCAGGTTGCTGAGCGCCGAGGAGAACTCGCTCCAGCTTGCAGAGCTTGCCCAGACTTCGCCAAGCTCGCCGACCGCGAGATGGGCGCGGTCAAGATAGATGTCCAGCCCGACAAAGCGGCCAAGAGGCTCGGCAGCGCGAAGCGCCGCGGTCGCATCCTGATCGATGGTGGTCTCTTCTGTGCATTTGAACGGCGTGCAGTTTTCAACCGTCAGCAGAACGGCCTCATGTGGCGTGTGCATCGATTGCACGACAACCGACAGGATCGGCAGCGCGATGAACAGCAGCATCGCAAGGCCGGTCGGCATGAAGAACCAGAAAAAGGTGCGGTGTTTCATCTGTCTCGCCAGGTAGCGCGCCGAAAGGCAGCGTGAAAGGCGCGGAGAGGGTCACCCCTCTCCGCATGGCTATCCCCTAGAGGAAGCCCTTTTCTTTGGCAGCGGCCACATAGGCGGCCTCGACGTCGGCCAGCGCCTGCTCGGCGCTTTCCTTACCCTGCATGAAGTCGGCAAGCTCGTTGCCAAGCGCAGTATGAAGCAGACCCATGTAAGGCAGCATCGGGTACGGAATGGTGTTGGCCTCGGCAGCGGCGAAGACACCGACAGCCGCCGGAGTCGGCTTGTAGCCGTCGATCAGCCACACAGCCTGGGTGGCGACATCGCCATCAGCCAGGATTTCCGGACGAATGGCATGCGTCATCGCGATGAAGGTGGCTTCCGCCTCGGCGTCGGACACGTTCTTGGCAACAGTCCAGCCGTCCCACCACAGGGTCGATGCCGGGGTCGATCCGCCACCGGCGGTCATCGGGCCGGCAATGGCAAAGCCGTCAACGACTTCCTGCGGAACACCGTCTGCGGTCACGAGGGTTGCTGCGCGCGATCCCCACATGTTCATCACAGCGACGTTGCCGGCGCGGAACTCAGCGTTGGTTGCGTTGCTGTCATGCGTCAGGAAGTCCGGGTTCATGTACTCGGACAGGGCCTTCATCATGTTCAGCGCCTCGACGCCTGCCGCGCTGTTCACATTCGGCTGGGCCGAGCCGGACTTGAAGTGGCTGCCGCCCATGCCGAGGAACATGTTGTTGAATTCCTGGGCAAGGTTCCAGCCCGCCTTGTAGGCGCCGCCGACCGGGTTCGGCATGATGCCCTTGTCACGGATCATCTTTGCCGCGGCAAGCATGTCCTCATAGGTCTTCGGCGGCTCGACACCGATCTCCTTGAGAACGTCGGCGCGATAGACCAGATGCTGCGCGTTCGCCATGAAGGCGACGGCCATCACCTTGCCATTGATCGTGACAAGCTGGTTCTTCTTGAGATGCTTGCCGTGCTTGGCAACAAGGTCGTCCAGCGGCCGGATGACGTCCTCGTTCATCAGCGCGACAATCGACGAGTTGGCGATAATGGCCGAGGTATATTCAGCAGGGTTGCCCTGCATGCCCGGTACGTTAATCTTCTGATGATCGGCAGTCAGGTTGGTCGTCACGTCGGCACCGGAGCATTCCTGCGCTCCCGCCCCGACGGTCTGGATTGCCGGGAATTCGTTACCCACGATCGAAACGCGGGCATCGATGCCACAGGCCATGGCGGAGGTTCCCGCCAGGACGGTCATGGCACCGGCCAGTGCTAGCTTTTTGACAAACATGTCAGTCTCCCTTCGTTTGATGCAGGTCCGTTGTCTGCATCTCGGTTGAATCCGCCGGTGGCGGATGATGTCGGGTTCACTCCCCGATCCGTGCACCTGTATCCGCATCGAACAGGTGGCAAATTTCCAATGGCACCGACAATGTGACCGGGTCGCCGATCGTCGCCCGATAGTCTTTTGGCGCGCGCACGGCGACGAGCTCGCCGCCGATCCGTACGGTAACCATGGTGGCGTCTCCCAGAAGCTCCAGCGCGTAGATCGGCGCGGTGATTCCCGAGCTGCCCGACCCGGTGACAGCCGCATCCTCGGCGCGGAAACCAAGCGTGACAGGACCGTCGGCGACCTTGAACCCGTCAATGCGTACGTTTTCCGCCTCGAAGCTTCCGCCGCTGATTGTCCCCCTGATCAGATTCATGGCCGGATTGCCGATGAACCCGGCAACAAAGGCATTCGCCGGCCTGTCATAGATTTCGGTTGGTGTTCCGACCTGCTGTACAACGCCGCTCTCCATCACCACCACGCGGTCGGCAAGCGTCATCGCCTCGATCTGGTCATGTGTCACATAGATGGTTGTAACCGCCAGCTCATGGCTGAGATTCTTGATCTGCGCGCGAGTCGAGACACGAAGCTTGGCATCGAGGTTGGACAGCGGTTCGTCCATCAGGAATACATTCGGCTCGCGGACGATGGCGCGGGCCAATGCCACACGCTGGCGCTGACCGCCCGACAGCTCAGCCGGCTTGCGATGGAGAAACTCATCAAGCTCGACCATCGCACTTGCGCGGCGCACCTTGTCGTCATGGGTCCTGGCGTCGATTCCGCGGACCATCAGCGGAAAGCGGATGTTTTCATAAACATTCATGTTGGGATAGAGCGCGTAGCTCTGGAATACCATGGCGACGTCGCGGTCCTTGGGTTCAAGATCATTGACCCGTTCGCCGTCGATGAAGATGTCGCCCTCTGTCGGGTCTTCAAGACCGGCGATCATCCGCATGGTGGTGGTCTTGCCGCACCCCGACGGGCCAAGTAGCACCAGGAATTCCTTGTCGGTAATTGTCAGGTCGAACCGGTCAACGCCAACGAAGGTGCCCCACCGCTTGGAAACGTTGCTCAGCTGGATTTCCGCCATCGGGCCACCTCGGAAACAGGACTGGGGCGATAGTCGCCATCAACAAACGCTAGACGGCCGGACAACAATTTGGCAAGACATTTTTGCATTCGTATGCAACAGTTTAATTATATCCAACTGAGCGCTTCGGAATGACAGATTTTCAAAAAGAAAAACAGATAGTTAGAGACTATTTTGCTACGGTTGATCGGACTGATGACAGGGAAGTCAAGAAGCGGCTCAGCGGTCTTGTCTCGCCAGACTATCTGTGGCGCGGATTTCATCCCTTTGATGAGGTGAAGGGACCCGATGCTGTCCTGGCCGAGTTCTGGCAGCCGCTTCACCACTCCCTTGCCTCGCTGCAGCGCAGGCTCGACATCTTCATGGCCGGCGCCAACACGATCGACGGACAGGACGGGGTCTGGGTCGCCTCCATGGGGCATCTCATGGGCCTGTTCGACGCGCCGTGGCTCGGCATCCAGCCGACAGGCAAGATCGCGATGCTGCGCTATGCGGATTTCCACCGCGTAGAGAATGGCGTCATCACCGAGACGGCGATGTATTTCGATATTCCGCATCTTATGATGCAGGCCGGGCTGAACCCGTTCCCGCCACAGACAGGCGCGCATCTTGTGCAGCCCGGGCCAATGACCCATGACGGTGTGATGTTCGACGCCCAGCCGCCAGAGGAAGGCACAAAGACGCTTGCGGCCATCGACTACATGGTCACCGACATCAAGGACTGGAAGGGCGGCAGAACCGAAAAGCTGACCGACGAGCTGCGCCGCAGCTGGAACGAGGACATGATCTGGTGGGGGCCGGCGGGGATCGGCGCCACCTACACCATCGAGCGCTATGCCGAACAGCATTCCGGCCCGTTCCGTGCCGGCTTCAAGGACCGCATCTTCAACGGCCATGTCTGCCGCATCGCCGAGGGATCATATGGCGGCTTCTTCGGCTGGCCGAACCTGACGCTGACGCCGGCGGGCGGCTTCATGGGCATGCCGGCAAGCGAGACACCGGGCGACATGCGGGTCATCGACATGTACCGGCGGGACGGCGACAAGCTGACCGAGAACTGGATCTTCATCGATCTTCTGCATTTCTGGAAGATGCAGGGGGTCGATATTCTCCAGCGGATGACGCATGTGCCCCGCACCTGACAAGGGCCGGAACCGCTAGGCAAGCCTCACCGGCTCACCATCGGCGAATGCGGCGTCTCCCGCATCGTGGCTGACAAGAAGAGCCGGGATACCGCGGTCACGGATCTGGTTCCGCACGAAGCCGCCGAATTCCTGTCGGCGCGTCGGATCAAGCGCGGCAAAAGCTTCATCCATCAGCAGCGCGTCAGGTTCCGCCAGCAAGGTTCGCATCAGCGCGACGCGCGCCGCCTGCCCGCCCGACAGCGTTGCCGGATCACGGTCGGCAAAGCCGGCAAGCCCCGCTGCCGCCAGCGCCGCCTCGATCCGGTCACGCCTGTCGCCGCAGTGACGCGATGCCAGCCCGAAGGCCAGATTGTCGCCCACCGTCATATGCGGGAACAGCAGAGCGTCCTGGTACATCAGCCCCACCCTGCGATCCTCGGCGGCGCAGGCTCCGATATCCCTGCCGTTCAGCGTCACGCTGCCGCTCCATGCCAGATCAGGACCTGCTGTTCCGCTGATGATCCCGAGAAGAGAGGACTTCCCGCACCCGCTCGGCCCCTGGACAAGGCGAAGCTTGCCACCCGCCACCTGCAGACACAGATTGCTGAACAGCATGGGCCCGCCAGCGTATCCAGCCGACATGTTCTGAAGATCTAAGATCGGGTCTCTCCCTTCACAAATCCGCGAGACTATAGCGCGGCGTAATCAGACTGTGCTAGGGGACGTGACCGATCCACCAACATGCACATATCGCCATGAAGACTCTCCTCCCTCCCGCCCTCTTTCGCCAGCTTGCCCTGCTTGCCGTTCTCGCCCTGACCCTGATGTTTGCGGCGCGCGCGCACAGCGACGACTTCGCCATGACGATGGACGCCGCGCGTGGCCAGACGGTGTTTTTCAATGCCTGGGGCGGCGATGACAAGATCAATGACTATATCGCCTGGGCAGGTTCCGTGCTGCAGGCGCGGCACGGCATAACGCTGAAACATGTGAAGCTTGCCGACACCGGCAATGCTGTATCGCGCATCCTTGCGGAAAAGGCGGCGGGCCGGACCACCGGCGGATCAGTCGATCTTCTCTGGGTGAATGGCGAGAATTTCGCCGCGATGAAGGTCAACGGCCTGCTGCAGGACGCGCCATGGGCCGAGCAGCTTCCGTCCTGGCGGTTCACGGACGCTGAAGCCCTTCCGGCAATCAGGCTGGATTTCGCCGAGCCGACCGAGGGGCGCGAATCCCCCTGGGGCCGGGCGCAGCTGGTCTTCTCGCATGACAGCCGGACACTCCCCCGTCCGCCCCGCAACGCCCGGGCGCTGGCTGAGTTCATCCGCGCGAATCCCGGACGCTTCACCTATCCGCAGCCTCCCGATTTCATCGGCCTGTCCTTCCTGAAGCAGATACTGCTGGAGACCGCTATGGACACCACTCCGCTCTACCGGCCTGTCGGCGAGAGTGATTTTGACGCGGTGACCGCCCCCTTGTGGAACTGGCTGGCGGCCGTCACGCCGAATCTGTGGCGCGGCGGCAAGGCCTATCCGTTCAATTACCCCACGCTTCGCCAGCTGCTTGGCGATGGCGAGGTCGATATCAGCATCGCCTTCAACCCGGCAGACGCCTCGGCCGCGATTTCCCGCGGCGAGCTTCCGGACAGTGTAAGAAGCTATATCCATGACGACGGGACGCTGGCGAATGTGCATTTCCTGGCGATTCCATTCAACGCCAACGCCCCCGAGGCAGCCCGCGTCGTCGCCAATTTCATGCTGTCGCCGGAAGCCCAGCTTCGAAAGGCCGATCCGCGCGTCTGGGGAGACCCGACCGTGCTGGCCATGCACCTGCTGACGCCGGAGGACCGCGCCAAATTCAATGGCCTTCCGCGCGGTGTCGCCACACTGAGCGAGGCGGAGCTCACCACCACCCTTGCCGAGCCGCACCCGTCCTGGATGAAGGCCATCGAGGTTGAATGGCGACGGCGATTCGGTACCGGCGGCTGACCATGATGAAGCGCCTGTCGATGTCGGTACAGGCCGTTTTCGGCGCATGGGCAGGCGGCAGTCTGATAACTTTTGGCCTGATAACCGTTGGCCTTGTGCTGCCGATCCTCGCCGGGCTTGCCGGTGCCATTATGCCGGCGACAGGGGTCTTCCCGGCGCTTGGCGGTGATTCAATATCCCTGCAGCCGGCGCAGGATTTTCTGGCAACACCCGGCCTTGGCCGGTCCGTTTGGCTGACGATCTCCATCGGTGTCGGAACGACATGCCTGGCGCTCGCCGGCACCTTCTCGATACTTGCCGCCGCCAGCACGGGAAGGCCTTTAAAATGGCTTCGCCGGGTGATCGGCCCGATGATCGCGGTGCCGCCAAGCGCGGTGGCCATAGGCATCCTGTTCCTGCTGGCACCGTCCGGATGGATGATGCGGCTGATGTCGCCGTGGCTCACCGGACTTGAACGTCCAGCTGCTTTCGCCCTCACCCTCGATCCCGGCGGCGCGGCTCTGATCTTCGCTCTCCTCGCCAAGGAAATTCCCTTCCTTCTTCTTGTCAGTCTTGCCGCCATGGCAACATTGCCGGCCGGGCGGATCCTCGCCACCGGCGCTAGCCTCGGATACGGGCGCGGCGCCAGCTGGCTGTTTCTTCTGATGCCCCTGATCTATCGCCGGATCCGGCTGCCGCTGGCAGCGGTGATGATCTTCGCCCTGTCGGTTGTGGACATGACCCGGATACTCGGTCCGAGCCTGCCGCCGCCTTTGGCGGTTCTGGCTGTCGAGGCGTTCGAGGATGCCGATCTGGCGCGCCGGTTTCCTGCCGCCTTCGGCGCCTGCCTGCAGATTGTGGTGACGATTGTCGCTCTTGCCATCTGGCGCGGCGGAGAGGCTGTTGCCGGCTTGCTGCTGACAGCGGTTCGGCGCAAGGGAGCGCGGCTGCGTCTCCTCTCCGCCCTTCTCACAGGTCTTGCCGTTCTTGCCGCACTTCCGGTGCTTGCCGGGTTCGCAGGACTTCTCGCCGCGGCCATCTGGTCGCTTGCCGGACGCTGGTTCTTTCCAGCGCCGCTGCCGACAGAATTGACACTCCGGTACTGGGATCGGGCCCTTGAGATGCTGCCTATAATGGCGAACAGCGTCATTCTTGCCGTAATTGCGGCGGGGCTTGCCGTGATCCTGACGCTGCTGGTGGTCGCGCGCGGCGACAGGCTGCGTCCGGTGATCTATGCGCCATTGCTGGTGCCACAGGTCAGCTTTGTGCTTGGCCTGCAGATGGTTCTGACAATGCTGTGGCTTGATGGCAGCTGGCTGGCGATGATCTGGATACATATGCTGTTCATCCTTCCGTTCACCTGGCTGATCCTCTTCCCTGCCTTCGCGGGCATCGACAGGCGGCATCTGGCAGTGGCGGCGAGCCTCGGCGCCGGACCCTGGCAGCGTTACTGGCGGATCACCCTGCCGCTTCTCGCCCCGGCGATCACAACGGCGCTGTTCGTTGGCGGGTCGGTCTCGGTGGCGCTCTATCTGCCAAGCCTGTTCGCCGGTGCCGGACGGATCAACACCATCACGGTGGAAGCCGTTGCGCTCGCCTCCGGCGGCAGTCGGCAAATGGCCGGCGTGGCGGCGATGCTGCAGCTTCTGGTGCCGCTGCTGATGTTCCTACTGCTGCAGTCCCTGTATCGCTGGCGTTATGGCAGGTTCGCGGGGATGCGTGGAGGTGGCTTGCATTGATGACGCATCACGCGCACTCTGGCCGCCATCAGGAACCATCACGGAACGCAGGGTCATCCGGTGCGCATTCTCATTTACGGCGATTCCAACAGCTGGGGCTATCTTGATGACGGATCGGGCGCGCGGCATTCCGACCGCTGGCCGGTGGTCATGGCGCGCGGACTGGCATCGAAAGGGGCGGCTGTCGAGCTGATCGAGGAATGTCTTCCCGGGCGCACCAGCAATGCCGATGACCCGCTGGAAGGCGCTGTGTTCAATGGCGCGACGCCGCTTGCCGCCATCCTTCTCTCGCACCAGCCGCTCGACCATATTCTGATCATGCTGGGAACAAATGACATGAAGGCCCGCTTCGGGCGCGACGCGGCAGCGATCACCGCGGGCATCATGTCGCTTGTGGATATCTGCAGCGCCACCCCCTGCGGACCCGGAGGCTGGAGCGCCGATGCGGCGGCACCGGCCACAGTGATCTGCCCGCCGGCCCTTGGCGCGCGCGCCGAGGATCCGGCATGGGAACGGTATGCGGAATGGCGCGGGGGACGCGCCACGTCGCGGCAGTTGCCGGTGTTGCTGGAGGAGGCCTGCGCTGCCGCAGGTGCTGGCTTCATCGACGCCAACAGCCACACCGTGTCATCGCAGATCGACCCGATCCACTGGACTGCGGATGCTCACCGGGCCTTCGGAACGGCCATGGCCATCGAAATGATGACGGTGTCCTGAGCCCGTGCTGTTCCGCGTCATTCTTCCGCTGGTCTTCATCGGCCTCTGGTCCTCGGCCTTTCTAGCGGCAAAGGTCGGCGTCCAGTACAGCACGCCCTTCGCGATGCTGCTGCTTCGCTTCATGCTTGTAAGCCTCGTCTTCGCGGCGATGCTTCCCTTCGCGCGGGCCTGGCGGCAGCGACAGCAACGGCCGACCGGAACCGTGATCGCCTGGACAGCGCTTGTCGGGATCACCCTGCACAGCGTCTATCTCGGCAGCGTGTTCTTCGCCCTCTCGCTTGGTCTTCCGGCCGGGATCGCGGCGCTGATCGTCTCGCTGCAGCCCTTGCTGGCTTCGGGTCTGGCCATCTTCCTGTTTGGTGAGAAGCTGCGCGCGGTCCAGGTCGGCGGCATGCTGGCCGGGCTTGCCGGGGTGGTTCTGGTCCTGCTTCCGAAGATGGGGGGCGGACTGCCGATGCCTGGCCTGGCCTCGGTCAGTTTCGGGCTGTGCGCCGTCACCTTCGGAACGCTGCTGCAGAAGCGCGTTGGCGGGAAGATTGACCTGCTGTCGGGCAATCTTGTCCAGGCGCTGGCGGCAAGCGCCTTTCTGGCCGTCATCTGCCTGACGGTCGAGGCGCCGCAGGTCAGCTGGCAGACGCCGTTCATCCTGTCGCTTGCCTGGCAGGTTGTGATGGTGTCGGCCGGGGCCTATGTCATCCTGATGGTGCTGATCCAGCGGGGCACCATGGCCTCGGTCTCGTCGCTGATGTTTCTGGTGCCGCCGACAACAGCTGGCTTCGCCGCCATCGGCTTCGACGAGCCGCTGACAGCCCTTGGCCTCGTCGGGTTCTGCCTGACCAGCGCCGGCGTCTATCTTGTCACGGCCAACAGCGGGCCGCGCGGGCCCTGATCGAGGTCAATGGCGTCAGCGTTCAGCCGCGCACAGCCGGCCTGCCAGATAGCGGGTGAACTGGTGGTTCTCATGCTCCATCCAGCTGAGCGGCCCCGGCGCGCCAAGCGGTGACTGCGCCCCGCGGAAAATTCACTCCACGACATGCCGGTCCTCATCCTGCACCTTGTCGAGGAAGGCCTTCTTCTCGGCGATCAACGCGGCGGCATCATCCGCGGCAGCCAGCACCTCCGGCGCCAGCGCCGCGCCATATCGGATGCGGGTGCGGTCGGTGCCGTCCGGCTGCAGCGACAGGTACCACAGATGATCCGGCGCCAGCACATACATGTGCGATGGGAACACGGTCGGCATCACCGATGTGTGGCGCCAGTGAGCGTCGAGATGATGGTTGTCGTCATGCGCCCGGCCAACCGGCGCGCCTTCGGTCTTGGTGAAGAACTGATAGACGAAATCCGCCCCGTCTCCGGCATCGCCGAATTCATTCTCCTCGACCGTGAAGTTCGCCCCGACCGTCTCGCGATGCGCCACCGGAAGATGGTAGCTTTCCATGAAATTCTCTGTCAGGCATTTCCAGTTGGTGTCCCAGACATGCTCTTCGGAAAAGATCGTCACATAATCCTGCTGGCGATAGCGCTCGGTGACCGGGGTCAGCGCGGCGAGCAGGGTGGCGACCGGTGCGGCGCCCGCATCCAGCGTGACATAGATCCAGCCCTGATAGATCTCGCAGCGGATCTCGGCAAGCGCCAGCCCGTCGCGTTCGAAACAGGCGGTCCTGTCCATATGCGGGGCGGACACCAGCCGCCCTTCGATGCCGTAGGTCCAGGCATGGTAGGGGCAGGTGAACCGGCTGGCCCTGCCGCGCCCCTCGACAAGCCGCATCATCCGGTGGCGGCAGGTATTGGCGCGGGCGCTGATCTGTCCGTCCTTTCCGCGGATCAGGATCACAGGCTGCGGACCAAGCTCGTAGGTCATGTAGTCGCCCGGATCGGGAATCTCGTCGGCGCGGCCGGCGCACAGCCAACTGGCCCCAAAAATGCGCTGCTGCTCAAGCGCCAGAATGTCCGGCGATGTATAAAGGGCCTTCGGCGGGGCCGTGGCCTCGGACAGGTCGCGCGCGGCAAGCGCCGCCAGATCGTCAAGAACCGGTGCGAGCGCCATGGCTTCTACCCTCGTGTGCCGGCCGGATAGGCCGGGAATTCGGCGCGCGCCAGATCAAGATAAGCGCTGCGAAGCGCCGCGGTGATCGCGCCTGTTTCGCCATCTGCGATAACCGTGTCGTCAATCCGCCCCACGGGAAGCACATAGATGGAGGCGGCGGTGATGAACGCTTCATCCGCCTCCAGCACCTGATCCAGCGTGTAAAGACCCTCGCGGATCTTCAGCTGATGCGTCTCGGCAACGCGCAGCATCGTCTGGCGCGTGATACCGTGAAGGATGTCATTGCTGACCGGGCGGACATAGAGCTCGCGATCCTTGATGAAGAAGAAGCTGGACGAGCCTGCCTCCGTCACATAGCCGTCCGGGGCGATCATCAGCGCTTCATAGGCGCCGGCAAGATGCGCCGCCTGTTTGGCCATCACCTGCCCAAGCAGGTTGGTTGTCTTGATATCACGGCGGGCCCAGCGGATATCCGGCGTCGTCGCCAGCGCCACCGGCCTGGCCGGCGCGTCAGCGGCGAATTTCTCCTTCTGCGTGAAGGCGAACACTGTTGGCTGATACTGGTCGTCATAGAGATAGCTGCGGTCGCGCGAGCCGCGCGTGACCTGGAGATACATGAACCCCTCGACAGCGTTGTTCTTCTCGACCAGCGTCATCATCGCGGCCAGAAGATCATCGCGAGACATCGGCCAGGGCATGTTCAGCTCGCCAAGCGAACGGTCAAGCCTGTCCATGTGATATTCGTAATCGACAATCTGCGAATCAAGAATGCCGAAACCTTCATAAACGGAATCGGCGAACAGCAGGCCGCGGTCGAAGATCGGCACCTTCGCCTCGTCCTCGGGCATGAATTCACCATTCAGAAAAACCGTCCGTGCCATGGTTATGATCCTGCAAGTTCGATAGTCAGACGAACCCTATCCTGTTTCATCAGCCTTTGGAAGAATGTGCGGCGCTAGTTCGCAAGCGCCGGCCAGCGCGCGCCAAACCGCGCCCAGTC
>JBMHCH010000132.1:0-12767 GCA_049890015.1 Puniceispirillaceae bacterium (SeqCode) | reverse complement strand
CCGGCTTGTCCAGATCATCAACCGCGCGCGCAAGGTTCAGCTGCGCCAGGTGATGCCCCGCCGGCTGCGGAAAGACCTGCCGGTTCGCTTCTGTCCCGGCTGCCTGTCTGTCGGCTGCCTGCCTGTCGGCTGAGTGTCTGTCGGCTGCCTGGTCGTCTGGCATCAGTGATGGTCCATGCTGGTGAATCGATCCGTGATCCGGGTATAGCAGACAGAGCTAGAGGCGCCAAAGCCCGGCTAGGAGCCGTCCTCCTCGCCGCGGTCCTGCCCGGCATCCTCGATATGCGATCGCACGCCGCGCACGGCAAGCCAGACAAGAAACGCGATGACAGGAACAGCGCCTGCCTTGACCAGATTGATATCCCATCCCCAGGCATCGAGCGGCAGCGGCTTCGCCAGATAGCCGACAAGCCCGACACCGTAATAGGTCACAGCGGCGATCGACAGTCTTTCGACCGTCTGCTGCAGGCGAAGCTGCTGGCGCGCGCGGGCATTCATCGAGCGCAGCAGGTCGCGGTTCTGTCGCTGGATGATCATCTCGGTCTGGGTCTGAAGCAGGTCGCCGGCACGGGTGATGCGTTCCGACAGCCGTGCCAGCCGTTCTGCGAAGGCACGGCAGCTGTCCAGCGCCGGGGTCATCCGCCGGCCGAGAAAGCCGCTGACACCCTGGAACCCCTCGAGTCGGGAAAACTGCAGGCTGGCGATACGGTCCATCAGGATCGCCTCATAGGCCTTTGTCGCCGCCAGCCGGTAGGATGTCTTCGAATAGATTTCCTCCAGGTCCGCCGCCTGCGCGGACAGCACCGACAGCAGATGCTGCACCTGTCCGTGCGACTGCTTGATCTGCGCCGCAAGATCGGTCGTCAGCCCGCCGACAGTGCGCTCGATCCGCCCGAGGCCCGCGCCATTCTCGCGGACTGTCGCGAAGCCCAGAAGCGCCAGCATGCGGTAGGTCTCCAGCTCGACGATCCGCTGCACGACGCGGCCCATCCTGTTGGGAGATATCTTCTCGTTATAGAGGGCGATGCGCGAGAACCCGGCGGCGTCGATGTCAAAGGCGAAATGCAGCTGTGCCGCCCCGCCGCTGAACAGATTGGAGGCGATGGCGCGGCTCTGCATCCGCTCCTTCATTGATTCAGGCGTCGTTCCCGCGGGCGGCCTGCCCCCTATTTCCAGCCAGATGGCGTGGAACACAGGCGCCGGTATGCCGCGCGCCCAGGCAAGCGGCAGATGCGTGATCGAAGCGTCGAAGGCATCCTTGAGGAGACCTGATCTTGTCGACAGCCCCTTTTCGATGAAGCTCAGCGACAGGAACTCCGTATGCTGTTCGACGCGCAGCGCGTAGCCCGGCATGTCGAGACGCAGGAATTTCGCGCCGGCGGCGATTGCCTCATGGCCGTTGGCACGCAGGAATTCATTGATGTAGTCAAGGATCGGCCCGGTGTCGCCCGAAGTCAGGAAGACATAGCGGATGAACCGCCCTGCCCCGTCAAAGTCATGAAAGGCGCGGGCATGAAGCTCGTCAGACAGGCTGCGTCGAAGATCATGTTCTTCCATATCAGGCGACTCCTGCCACCGCGCACGGCCTGCCCTGCGGCACGTTCCGCGATGATGTCCAGTCCCCCGAAAGCCCTCGATCAGCGGGGAAGCAGCCTTTCGATGGCCTCCACAACCTTGCGTGAATCCGGCGCGGTTGTCGAGGCAAACCATTCGACAAGATTGCCGTCACCGTCGATCACATGCTTGTGGAAATTCCAGCGCGGCATTTTCAGGCGCCCCTGCGTCCTCACCCACTGGTAATAGGGATGCGCATCCTCGCCCTTGACCCGCACCTTTTCCGTCATCGGAAAATCGATGTCGTAATTGATCTCGCAAAACTGCTTGATGTCGGCGGCATTGTCATATTCCTGACGGCCAAAATCATCGCTCGGGATGCCAAGAACCACAAGGCCACGGTCGCGATATTGCTCCCACATCCGCTGCAGCGCCGCATATTGCGGGGTGAAGCCGCACATCGAGGCGGTGTTCACCAGAAGCACGGGCCGTCCGGCGAACTGCGACAGCGGCAGGCTGCCGCCCTCTATGTTCTCGAAGGTGAAATCATGCGCCGTGACAGGCGCGCTGGCAGCTGGCTGGATCACAAGCCCCTCCATCACGAACATCACCGCAACGACATTCATGCAGATACAGGCGAGAAATCGGCGAAACCAGCCTATACATCGGTGCCTTGTCATCGTAAGTGATACCGCGTTGTTAGATCAGACCCTCATGTGGGGGCTGCGGGCCGGTTTCCAATAGGCCGGCGGCACACAATGCGTGGATGCAAGGAGCGCCAGGTGGAAGATAACCAGCAGCCAGCCATCGAGGCAGCCGGCGAAACCAATGTCATGGACCGTGTCCTCGGCACCTTTGACGGGATTGTCGACAACGCTACCGGCTTTATCGGCTCTGCCGCGGGAAGCGCCAGGGAGGCTGGCGCAGGCATTGTCGAGAAAGGCGGCGCGTTGACCGGATCGCTTGGCGACAAGGCCACCGGAGCGGCCGGCGATATCGGCGCTGTGATCGGCGAGAATTTCGACGCCGCTGTGACCTTTGCGAAAGGGTTGTTCGGCGGCTGATCCGCACCTCGCCCTGCCCCCTTCCTGACCGGACAAATTGCCGCGAGGCTGGCGCGGGGCGTGACTTTGCCGCCCCGGGTGCTATCCTTTGCGCCTGTTTTCAACAACGCGAAGGAGGTGATCTGATGTCTGGAATTTGTGGTTTTGACGGTGCAACAGCAACAGGTGGACTGAAGAGCAGCCTCGTCAGCATCATCTGACGCAGCATGATGTGCACAGGTCATATCCATCAATTTGGAAAGGGAGGCCAGCCGGCCTCCCTTTTTTTCAGTCTGAATGATGCTGTCTTGCGGCGCTGCTGCCGCCTCAGCTGCCGCGCCGGTCAATTCGCCTTTTTGTAGGCCTCGATGGCGGCGGTGAGCTGTTTCTTTTCCTTGCAGTTGAAATAGCAGCTCTTGCTGAGCCGTGCCAGAAGCGCCTCGGCGCCTGCCAGATTGCCAAGCGTCAGATAGAGCTCGCCCTTGTATTCGAGCGCGCCCTTGTGCTTCGGGTTGATGGCGAGCGCCTTGTCATACGCCGCCTCTGACGCAGTGTAGTCGCCAAGCTTGCGCGAGGCGAACCCCGTCAGGTTCCAGGCATCGGCACTGTCAGGTTTCCTGGCGATCTCCGCCTCGAGGAAGGCAAGGGCGCCTTTATAATCCTCGTTCTTGATCATTGTCTGGGCCTTGCGCATCTCCTTGGAAATCGCATCCACCGTGTAGTTTGACCCTTCTGACGAGCCCCCCGACGAGCCGCCGGAAGACGAACTGCCTGCCGCCTGCGCCATCATGGGCCACAGCATCACCATCGCGGCGACAAGCGCCGCCGCGGCCAGCATCATCGGCAGCACCGGCTGCTGGCGTTCCGCCGCCTTTGCCGTCACTCTTGATGTTGCGTTTGCTGGGACAGAACGGCTCATGATTCTGTCTCCCCGCCGGCATCGATCCACTCGCGAATGCCGCCGACATTGTGGACGCTGGTGTATCCCATCTCGGTCAACGTCTTGCCGGTCAGGGCCGCCATGCCGCCAGCCGCACAGACAAGAACCACATCCTTGTCCTTGCTCAGCGCCTGATTGTGAAGCGGGTGAGCGTCATCCGCCGCGAATTCGATAAAACCGCGCGGAATGCGAAGCGCGCCCGCGATGGTGCCGGTCTTGGCGATGTCGCCGCTGTCGCGCACATCGACAAAAACCGCGCCGCCGGATTTGTGGATATCGATGCCCTGCTCGGCCGTGATCCGCGGAACCACCGCGTTTGCTTCTTCAAGATAGTCGGTTGCGTGTTTCATCCTTGCCCTCGTCTGTCGGTTGCCCGAACCTGCATCCGCGCGCGGGCAGGTCGTTGTCATCCCCCGATGTCTGTCACTCAAGAGATAGGGGCTGGCGGCACCGGTTCAAGCAAGGCTAGCCGATGATGCCGAGACCATCGGCGAGAGTGGCGCCGCAGAGGGCCTGAAGTGCGTGCGGCGATGCCTGGAACACGCAATACGGGTGACCGGCAGCCGACCAGACGGTCGCGAAGCGGAACAGCGATTCATCCATGAACACCGGCACGCCATCCGGCAGACCGACCGGAGAAACGCCGCCAATGGCGTATCCGGTGACCGCCTTGACCCGCGCCGCGTCCGGGCGGCGGCACGGCGCACTGTTTCCCGTCAGACCCGCAAGAACGGTCACATCGCACTGCCGGTCACCGGCCACAAGCCCGATCACCGGATCATCCGTCTCTCCAACGACAAACATCAGTGTCTTGACGATGGCCCCGGTCTCGACCGCCAGCGCGGCAGCCGCCTCCTCGGCGCTCCGCGCGGTGTCTTCCAGCGCGATCACTTTATGCGGGTGGCCTGCCGCCGACAGGCACGATGCGGCGTGCTGCACCGAGGGATGAGACAGAAAGCGTTCGCTCATTGGCCGGGAATCATATGTTGTCAGGCGTAATCCGGCATGGAAACCGGCGTAGTCTTCAGGCTGCGTGCCAGAAGTTCGATATGTGTCGGGCTGATGCCGCAACAGCCGCCGATAATGTCAGCGCCGCTCTCCACCCATTGCTCGGCGAACCGAAGATAGGCTTCCGGGGTGATGTCCTTGCGCAGATGGTGGACGCTGGAATTCGACCCCTCATACTCGTCATTCATCAGCGGGAAGGCATTGGCATAGGCACCGATCATCGGCCGCGCCGCGCCATGTTGCGAGGTGAAGGCCTCCAGTTCCGCGCGCGACAGGCGCACCGCGTCATTCATCACTTCCGGCTGGCTGCAGTTGAAGAGCAGCGCATCGAACCGCATTCCCTCGATCGACAGAAGCAGTTCCGACAGGGGCTCGCCGGACCTTAGCCGCGGCGCGCCAGCGGCGGTGTCGCGGTCTTCCAGCGTAACCGACAGCCACAGATCGGCGGCGCAGTCGGAAAACATGTCAAGATAGGTTGTCGCCTCGGCAACCGACCCAAGGGTCTCGCCAATGAAAATATCGGCGACAGGCGCCAGATAGCGGCGGAACTGCTGCATCATGCGGCGGGCGGCATGGACCTCGAAGTCGTCGGGAAGATAGCTTCCGAACATCGGCGGTATGCTGGCTGCCACATGGACTTCCTGCGGCACGGCGTCGGCGGCGTCACGCGCCAGCTTCGCCGCGAGTTCAAGAAGCCGGCCGCCTTCCTCCTCATACCGGTCTTCGCCGATATGGTAGGGAACAATGGCATAGGTGTTGGTGGTGATGATGTCGGCGCCGGCCTCGATGAACTGGTCATGGACCTCGCGTACTGTCTGCGGAGCGTCCATGAGTGCCAGGGCGGACCATTCAGGCTGACGGAACGGCGCACCATTCGCCTCTAGCTGTCGTCCGATGCCGCCGTCGAGAATAATCACCGCAAACCCCTGTAGCTGGAGACGTTACTGTAGACTGCCAGCAGCATCATTAGCAAGCTGGCGGCGGCGCGCGCGGCAATGTGAATTGCCGCACCCCCGCCAGCATGCGATGGTCTTTGCCTGGCGGCGGATCAGCCTGGATTGACAGGCTTGCCAGGCTTGCCAGGGTGAGGAGCCGACCCATGTACGACACGGGGCTTGCCGCCCGACTCGACGAGATCATGGCCGGCATGCTGGAGATGGAAGCTGCCCGCATGTTCGGTGGCTACGGCTTTCTGATGAACGGCCATATGTGCGTCTTCGTCTGGAATGATCTTCTTGTCATCCGTATCGGCGTTGAAGGCTGGGCCGCCATCGACGGCCAGCCGCATGTGCGCGCGATGGACCTGACGGGCCGGGTGATGAAGGGCTGGGCGATGATCGAGGCGGAGGGGGTGGCGGAGGATGCCGATCTGCAGCGTTATGTCGATATGGCGATCATGTTCTGCGCGGCCCTGCCGCCGAAGCCGGGACGGTAACTAGCTATGCTTGTCGACAGACTTTTGAAGGTCAGAAACAGCACCTGACAGCATCGTATTCATATCTTTTTGCATGGTAATGAACTCTGAGAAATTTTCTGATGTTTGCTGTGCAAGAACGCCTAACGCCTTGATGCGATCATCCATTGCCTGAATGTTGGAGTCCATGGAGTCAATTCTGCTTGTAATTTTGAACCAGGCGAGCGCTGTCGTGTAGGCGGCAATAAAAATAAAAAGCAACGCAGAGAAAAAACCGACCACGATGATGCTGTCATTGATAAGTTGCTCATCCATCTGATAGCTCCCGACACGTTTTGTTTTATTACCTCATCCACGCGTTCCACGATCAATATAATAGGCGCGATTAACACTGCCGGGAAGGTCTGCCGCCGGGAGCGTCTGCCCTCATCCAAGATCGAAGCCGCACATCTGCGCGATGGCGCGAACGACATCCTGGCTTCGCACCACAAAAGGCAGCGCTGCGATGGCAAGAAGCATGATCACCGCCCAGATCACCCAGACCGACAGATCGGCCGAGCGGCCCTCGCCGGCCCCGGCCTCATGGGCTTGTGTCCTGATATCGCGGTCCTGCGGTGACGGATCCATGCCGGTCGCCTAGGCCCCGGTACGCATGACGAATTCAAGGCCGGACTGCGAGCCGACATAGAGCCCGGGCTTCTGCATCGACAGCGAGACAAGCAGGTTGCCGCCGCCATCCAGCATCACGTCGACCCGGCTGCCGACAATGCGGACGATGGTGCCGGTGGCGTCCTTGCCGGTATCGGTGCAGGACAGGGTGACATTCTGGTCGAGGGTCAGCATGGCGGGCTCCTGGTGCGGTCGGGCCGATACTATCACAGGCCGCTATTGCAGGTCGATGGCGTGCGCCTTCAGATCCTCGAGCTTGCAGACGGCAAGCGTCACCTGGTTGGTGGATTGCAGCCTGACCTTCGGAGCCTTCCCGGCCTCGCGCGCCTGCTCCCACCGCCCGGCGCACAAACACCACTGGTCGCCATCCTTCAGGCCGGGAAAGCCGAACTGCGGCATCGGCGTCGACAAGTCATTGCCGACGCTCTTTGAAAAGGCCAGAAACTCTTCGGTCATCACCGCGCAGACAGTGTGAAGCCCCTGATCCTGCGGGCCGGTGTTGCAGCAGCCGTCGCGAAAGAACCCGGTCATCGGATCCTCGGAACAGCTCTGAAGCTGTCCGCCGAGAACATTCTTCTGGCCTTGAGGCCGTCCCTGGGTGCCGTCCATGCCGTGCTCCTGCCGCTATCCGCTGTTCTGGAGATATGGGGCGTCGAGAACCGCCATTCTAGTCTCGATGTCGCTCTCCAGCCTGGCCATGAAGTCGCGGCGGGGCAGGCCGGGGGCGATCGGCGGCAGGAATTCAACCTCGATCCGCCCCGGGCGCTTCAGCCAGCTTTTCCGGCCCCAGACATGGCCCGAATTAAGTGCCACCGGGACCACCGGCAGGCCGGTCGCCTCATACAGCGCGAAGACTCCGACCTCATAGCGGTGCTCGGCCCCTGGCGCGGCCCGCGTTCCCTGCGGAAAGATCAGGATCGACCGTCCGGCATTCGCCGCCGCCACAGCATCCTCACGAAGCTGGCGAAGCGCCTTCATCCCGGCCGCGCGGTCTACAGCGATACAGCCTGCCTTCTGGAAATACCATCCAAGCAGGGGAAGGCGCAGCAGTTCGCGTTTGAGCACCACCATGGGCGTGTGGAGAATCAGCGCCAGCACCACCGTCTCCCAGGCCGACTGGTGCTTTGCCGCGTAAATCACCTGACGGTCCAGATGAAGCTCCCCCGACAGGCGGTGCGTGCCGCCGGCGATGCGCAGCGTCTGCACCGTCATCCACCCCCAGAACCGCGCCGCGGCGCGGATCACGGTGGCCGGCATCAGCAGCGACGGCAGCACGAGGACCGCCAGCAGCGCAGTCACGCCGTAGAACAGGATATTGAAAATCAGCGATCTGAGATACACCATGGCGGGGACAATAGGCAGTTTGGAAGAGGCCTGCAATCATGGTCGATACACCACATGACAACGGCGAGCCGCCGGCGGATGATGACGGCTGGCAGCAGCGGGCGAGGATGGCGCTTGCCGCCGCCGCCGCGGGCGACAGGCTGGTTACCTATGCCGAGCTTGCCGACGCCGCCGGCATTGCCGGAAAGCACCGGATCAACAGGCTTACCGGGTGGCTGGAGGCGGAACTGACGCGCGAGGCTGGCGCCGGCGCACCGCTGTTGACGGCGCGGGTGATCTCACGGGCGCGCGGCGGGCTTCCCGCCCCGGGCTTTTTCATCAAATGCGCCGAGCTCGGCCTGTATGATGGCCCGCCTGACGGGGCCGAGGCCTTTGCCTTCCATCTGAACTGTCTTCGCTAGCCGCCGGCGCGGATATGACCTAGCCGCCGACGCGGATATGAAAGGTGAAAATCCCGCCCTCGGCGTCATTGCGGATCAGCCTGTGTCCCGCGGTGTCGCAGAAATGCTCGAAATCCAGCGGCGCCGCAGGATCATCGGCCGTGACCTCGAGAACCCCGTCGGTCATCTGGCCAAGCTGGCGGCGCGCCTTGAGCACCGGCAGCGGGCATTTCAGGCCGGTGAGGTCGAGTGACAGGCTGATCTGGTAGGTCGTGTCGTCCATAATGCGCCGACCCTAGACCGCGTGACGGCATCGGACCAGTGTCAAAACATCGCAGCGACGCTTGCCAGCCGAGGTTGCCACCCGCTAGATAGGCGCATGAGCATCTGGGGCATGATTATCGGCGGCGCGGCTGGCGCGGCCCTCGGCGGACCGATCGGCGGGCTTCTCGGTGCCGCCGCCGGCATCGCCGTTGAACGCGGTTTCGTGGCCCCGGCGCGGGTCGCCGCCTCCGGAAGCGATGCCAGCCGCAAGGTCGCCTTCACCGTCGCGGTCATTGCGCTCTCGGCGAAAATGGCCAAGGCCGACGGCGTTGTCAGCCGCGACGAGATCGCCGCCTTTCGCCAGCGCGTGGATATTCCGCCGTCAGAAGTGACGCAGGTCGGCAGGTTCTGGGACCTGGCGCGCCAGACCAAGGACGGCTTCGAGGGCTACGCCACCCAGGTTTCGCGGATGTTCAGCCCGCGCGCGCCCGTCCTGGAACAGCTTCTGGACCTTCTGTTCCACATCGCCGGATCCGACGGCAAGCTGACCGCCCCCGAAATCGCATATCTGGCCCAGGTGAGCGACATCTTCGGGTTCGAGGAGGCGGATTTCCAGCGGATGCTGGCACTCCACGCCGATGACGGTCCGCGCCCCTGGGATGTGCTTGGCGTCGATCCGGCCGTCAGCGATGATGAGCTTCGCCGCCACTGGCGGGCGCTGGTGCGCGACAACCACCCGGACCGTCTGATTGCCGACGGCATGCCCGAGGAATTCGTCTCCGCGGCGACCGAGCGGCTGGCGCGGATCAACGCTGCCTTTGACAGCATGGCCCGCTCCCGCGGCATGGCCGGGAGCTGAGATGCCCACACCCCTGCTGACAATCGCCGATGCCGGCATCAATCTTGGCGACCGCTGGCTGCTGCGCCATGCCGATGTGACGCTTCATGCCGGTGACAGGCTGGCCCTTGTCGGGCGCAATGGCGCCGGCAAATCCAGTCTGATGAAGCTGATGGCAGGGCGCACCGACATGGATGAAGGCAGCCTGTGGATGGCCCCGGGATCCAGCGTCGCCTATCTGCCGCAGGCCCCGCAGCTGCCGACCGGCATGACCCTGCGAAGCGTCGTCGTCGCCGGCCATGACGCCGACTGGCTGGGACGGCCGGTTCCGGTCCACAAGGCCGAGGAATTCCTGCAGCGTCTGGGGCTCGACCCGGACCGGATGAGCGACGGGCTGTCCGGCGGCGAGTCGCGGCGCGTGTCGC
Organism: Puniceispirillaceae bacterium (SeqCode); assembly: GCA_049890015.1. Taxonomy (GTDB): domain Bacteria; phylum Pseudomonadota; class Alphaproteobacteria; order Puniceispirillales; family Puniceispirillaceae; genus UBA8309. The sequence goes on along the minus strand of JBMHCH010000132.1, from coordinate 2,888 downwards.
TGGCCCGCGCGCTCTATACCGAGCCTGACGTGCTGCTTCTCGACGAGCCGACCAACCATATGGACATGCCGACAATCGAATGGATGGAGGACATGCTGCGCCAGCATCGCGGCGCGCTTCTGGTGGTCAGCCACGACCGCGCCTTCCTTCGCAATCTCGGCACCGGCATTGTCTGGCTGCATCAGGGCAAGCTTCGCCGCCGCGACGGCGATTTCGCGCAGTTCGACGACTGGTCCGAGGGCATCCTTGCCGAAGAGGCGGTGGTGCTTCACAAGATGGACCGGAAGATCGCCGCCGAGACGAAATGGTCACGCGAGGGCATCTCGGACCGACGCAAGCGCAAACAGGGACGGCTTCGCGAGCTTGAGGCGCTGCGTCTGGAGCGCGCCAGCACCGGCGGCATCGCGCAGCGCGCCATGAAGATGGAGACCGGCCCGGCAGAGGGCGGCGGCCAGCTCGTGCTGGAAGCCATCGACCTGTCGGTCTCGGTGCCGATGCCGCAGACCGAGGAGAGCGACGAGGAGGCCCGCCGCCAGCTTCTGAACCATTTCAACATGCTGGTGCGGCGCAGCGACAGGATCGGCATCGTCGGGCCGAACGGCATCGGCAAATCGACACTGGTCAAGGTGCTGCTGGGGCTGTCCGATCCGGATGGCGGGCGGGTGCGCCAGGGCTTCGGCCTGCTGCCGGCCTATTTTGACCAGCAGCGAAGCGCCCTCGACCGCAGCTCATCCCCCTGGACGGTGCTGACCGGCGGCAGCAGCGACATGATCGAGGTCGCCGGCACCACCCGCCATGTCACCGCCTATCTTCGCGACTTTCTGTTCGACGATCACAAGATGACGCAGAAGGTGGCGACCCTGTCAGGCGGCGAGCAGAACCGGCTGCTTCTGGCGAAGCTGTTCGCCGAGACGCATAATTTCCTGGTGCTGGACGAGCCGACCAACGATCTGGACATGGAAACGCTCGACCTGCTGCAGGAGGTGATCGCCGAATATGACGGCACCATCCTGATCGTCAGCCATGACCGCGATTTCCTCGACCGCACGGTGACCGCCATCCTCGCCTTCGAGGGCGACGGCAAGGTCAGCGCCCATGCCGGCGGGTTCTCCGACTATCTTGGCCGGCGCACCGCCGCCGCCGCGCGCCGCGCGGCAAAGGAAGAGGCGAGGAAGGGCGGCGGGAAATCCGCTGCCAAGGCAGCGTCAAAGCCCAACACAAAACCCGTTGGCAACCGCACCGCGAAGCTGAGCTTCAAGGACCAGCACGCGCTCGACACCCTTCCCGGCGAGATCGAGGCGCTGGAGACCGAGATCGCGAGGCTGGAGGACCGGCTTGCCGACCCGGAGCTGTTCGCGAAGAACCCGGAGAAATTCGCCGCCGCCGCCGACCGGCTGTCCGCCGCCCGCGCCGAGAAGGACGAGAAAGAGCTTCGCTGGCTTGAGGCCGCGGAAAAGGCAGAGGCGCTGGAAGCGGAGCGGGGATAGGCCCGGAAAGTGGTCCCGCGAAGAGACCCCGTAAAGACATCCGGAGAAATACCCGTAAACATCCGGGGCACGCAAATAATCGCCTAACTGTATGAAATTTAATTAATATTTAAGGTTTCATAAACTTATAATTCAGTAATTATCGATATTATTCCTGGCCATGCAGACACAGATTCGCGTCTGCCTCACATCTCAGGAGTAATTCGAATGCGCATAAGACAAACGCAGAAGACCGAGTGGGCCCCTCATTGGGAGACCTTTGACGGGGTCGTTTACATGACCGAGAAAGGCGGTGCCAAGGGCACCGGACGCCAGCAGGTCGGGGCCCTCCCTGCCAATGCGGAAGAAGACATGACAGCCAGTGAAGGCGTGGCGATGAGCTACAGCATGACCGTTTCCGTCAAGGCGCTCGGGTCAAGCGGCGCCGACAGCCTCGAGGGCGACAAGGATCTCGCCAACCTCCTTCATGGCATGGCGAATGACGATGAGATCACCGGCGGCGCCATGAGCGACATCCTGCTTGGCGGCAGAGGCAGCGACAGGATCCACGCCGGCGGCGGCAACGACACCGTGAATGGCGGGGCCGGCAATGACGAGGTCTATGGCGGGGCCGGCAATGACTATGTCCGCGGCGGCGGCGGCGACGACACCGTGAAGGGCGGCAGCGGCAATGACCGGGTCGATGGCGGGAAAGGCAATGACACGCTCCATGGCGGGGACGGCCATGATTTCCTGTATGGCAGCCATGGCACGGACATCATGTATGGCGGGGCCGGTGACGATCTGTTCTATCTGAAGCAGATCAGCCGGTTCGATGCCGGCCGGTTCGACGAGATCTATCAGCAGGCCGATTCCATCAAGGATTTCGAGCAGGGCTATGACAAGATCCGGATCAACACCTACACCGATGTGGCCTATCAGAACGTCACTGTCGGCGATGACGACTTCACCGTCATCTTCAACCATGCCGACAGCAAGGGCGGCGTCTATGGCGTGATCGACAACCAGGATGTCGATCTGACCGTCTACGACTTCAAGAACGCCCGCAGCGTGACCGAGCTGGACACGGTCGCCTTCGACAGCTGGGACGATGTCAGCCTGCCGCTGTTCGACCCGATGCTGATCGAGGAGCCTGGTATCTTCTAGCCATCGCGGGCCGCGATAACGCGGCATCAGACCCTGCCGGTGCACCATGGCCTGTTACGGCCTGGGCATGGTGCATCGGCCCTTCTGCCGCCGCGCATGTCTCCATGCCTCAACGAGGCGCTGCCGGCGGAGAAGAGCTGGCAGCGCCGCCGGGTCGGGCCCGGGTCAGGCCTGGGTCAGGCCTGAATCAGGTCCGCATCAGCCCCGCATCAGCCCTGCATCAGCCCCGCATCACAAGGATCACGCCGCAGATGC
>JBMHCH010000131.1:0-11725 GCA_049890015.1 Puniceispirillaceae bacterium (SeqCode) | reverse complement strand
CGGCCGGCTTCGCGAAACCCTTGGCAAGCCTGCCTGTGTCGTTGCCATCGGCAATGCCGGCCTTGGCAAGGGGTCGGGTCGTTCGATTCCCGGGTTCCGGCTTGGCAGTGCCGTGATCGCGGCGCAGCAATCCGGCATTCTGGAAGGTGGCGGTGGGCATGACATGGCCGCCGGGTTCAGCCTAGACCCTGACCGCATGAATGAATTCCATGATTTCCTGTGTGACCGCTTTGTGCGCGAGATCGGCGCGGAGCCGCCACGACAGGTGCGGGCGGTGTCCGGGCTTCTCAGCACCGCCGGTGTGCTGCCGGAGCTTGCGGACTGGATGCAGCGGCTCGGGCCCTTTGGGAGCGGTAATCCCGAGCCGCGATTTGCATTGCCTGATTGCAAGATTGCCTATGCCAAGCCGGTTGGCCGGGACGGGGCGCATATCTCATGCAGGCTTGACGACGGCAGCGGCGGCACCCTGAACGCGATTGCCTTCCAGGCAGGAGGCACGCCGCTTGGCGAGGCGTTGATGGCCGCGCGCGACGGGACGCGGCTTCACATTCTTGGTCGGGTGAAGCGCGATCATTTCCGTGGTGGCCGTGCCATGCAGGTTGAAATCGAGGACGGTGCCCTTTCGCCGGGCTGATCTGATTTGACATGCATTCAGGTCAAAACCGGCTTGATTTGGCGGCAGGATTTTATTACACACTCACCACTGGCCTTAAGTCCCGTTCGTCTAGGGGTCTAGGACACCGCCCTTTCACGGCGGCAACAGGGGTTCGAATCCCCTACGGGATGCCAGTGTTTTTGAGCGTGATTGTTCGACTTTCGCCCGCCTCTGGAACAGCCGGTTCCGGGGGTTTTTTGTTGGAAGTGCGGCACAGGGTCGTTGGTCAGGCATCATCCACGGCCACGGGCGCAAGCTGATCAACAATATCCAGAACCACGGCTTGTCCAAGGCCGAGCGCGGCGGCAATCAGCCTGATTGCCTCTGCTTTTGGGATTCCCTGTTTCCTGTAGGACATGAACAGGCGGGTAATGGTGTCTCTGCTGGCCGGTTTCGCTGCCATGGCTTTGCCTTTCGTCGCGACTTGCAGGTCACCAGTTACCCGTCACTCGTCATCCATCATAATTGACGCCGCCCTCGGCGCGATGCCACAGCCTGTAGAGGTGGCGCTTCGTGGCCGGGTCGTCGCTATCCTCGAACTCCGAGCGGTAATGGCCAAGCTCGTGATTGTTCAGATACTGGATCTGGCCGCGTTCCAGCGGGGCCTCGATCCACAGATCCTGCGACGAGGTGACCTCGTCGATGGCGGCAAGCGCGGCAACCAGCCCGCTATCCATGTCAGCACCGTGGACAGCATAGCCCTTGCGCACAAGTGAGCTGTTGGCGCGGCACCGCAGTTGGCCGCCTGACCAGGCGAAGAAGGGGGCGAAGGATGTCTTTGCGTCCCCCTCGGCATGTTCGGCCTGGCGGTCGAAATGCATCGGCTGATACAGCCGCCGCAGCGCCTCGGGGTGCTGCTGCTCCATCCGGTGATGGACGGTGTAGAGGCTGCAGAACCGGCTGAGCCCGCCCTGTTTCGCCGGATAGCGGCACAGAAGGCCAACATAGTCCGGCACCCTGATGGCGAAGGCGTTGTCGGTATGGAAGACAAGCTCGACATTTGTTGTCGATCCGCGAACGCCATAACCGTATTTCCGGCCGGTGTCGGTGACGTCATAGATCATCGTGCCATCCCATTTCTGGGCGACATTCGGGGCCATCATCTGGCCAAGCGTCCAGTAGACATCGACCATTTCGGCGATATCGAATTCCGCCATGGGAAGCCTGTCGAGAACGGCAAACCCGGCGCCCTTGTCACAGATGGATTTCGCCGTCTGGTAGGCCTTTGTCAGATGCGGGATGTCGAATTGCGCGGGATCACGCAGCAGCGTCGGCAGGGGCGAGGCCCGCATCGCCCGGACCATGCCGCGCACCTCTTCGATGGCGATGTCGTCCAGCGGCACCGTCCAGTCGCCCGGCGACAGGTCGGCGGCAAGCCAGCCACGTCCGGCCGCGGAGGGAATGTTGTCGAGGTCGTGATGGGCTTCAGACGTCAGATCGATGATTCCGTCCACGACACACTCCCGAGATTACATTGGCCGACAGGATGATGCCATTGATTCCAGCGCTTGGGAAGCATTGGCGGGGCATGCTGCGAAATGAACGGCTATGCTTTGCCGCCGCCATGAACGCTGTTGGTCGGGCGGAGCAGCATCAGGCTGGCGAAAAGAGTGATCCCCGACAGCGAGATCGCGATCATGACGCTCATGAATATCTCGGTGCCCGCGCCGAAGAGAAGGCCGCCGACAGATGGTCCGATGGCGGCCCCGAGCGCCCGCGGGGTGGCGATGATGCCCTTGGCGCGCCCATAGATCTCGGCGCGGAAATAGAGATTGGTGACAAAGCCGAAAGACACCGTCAGCACGCCGTGACCCATCCCGAACAGGGCCATCGCCAGAACCGCCATCGGGATGTTGGCAAATTGCACCAGCACCAGGGCGCACGGAACAAGCAGGGCGGCGAGAAGTCCGGTCAGACGTGCGTCCATATGCTTGCCAAAATGCATTTCCAACGCCCGTCCGACCACCTGGAAGGGGCCGTAGATGCTGGCCAGAAGGACAGCAAGCGGCAGGTTGTCATACTGGGTATCGAACCAGTTGATCCAGAGCAGGGTCGTTGCAGCGAACAGCAGATATTCAAGCGCGCCTGAAGCCGCCAGAATGATCAGGGCCAGCCTTTCCGATCGTTGCAGCATGCGCCAGCCGAAGGGGGCGGTCTGGCCTGTCTGCTGGGCTGGGATGGGGGGCGCGCGGCGTGCCGCCATTCCCATCATCACGCTTGCAAGACAGAGCACCGTCGCAATGGTCAGGCAGGTGCCGCTCAGCCCGACAAGATCAAGAAGAGGATGGATCGACAGCCAGGTGACCGAGCTTGCCACCCCTCCATAAAAGGTGATGATTGAAATGCTGCGCCGCGAACGCGGCTCGTCAAGCTGTACAGCCGCGCTGAACGCAACCTCATAGGTCGCCATTGCCATGCCGGTGCCGACCAGGGCAAGGCAGGCACAGAGCCAGGCCAGAGTCGCAAACGGGTCGAACTCGATCAGAGACAGTCCGCCGATGCCTGTTCCGCCGGCGATGAAACCAAGCCGCATGACGGCAAGCGCTCCATATCGGTCGCACCAGCTGCCGACTGCCGGCGTCAGAACGGCCTGCAGGATCAGGGCTGCCGACAACGCTGTCAATATCACCGACTCGGACTGCCCGGTCGCTGCCGCAAGATGCGCTTTCAGCGGCGCAAAGGCATAGAACATCAGCCCGTAGGCAAAGATCTGGCTGATCCCCAGAGAATGGACAGGAACCTGTCTGCGAGGTGTCGTGGTGGTGTAAGACAAAGGGGTTTCCTGATGATCCGTCCGGGTCATTTACGATACGACAGCTGTCGTACCACGCCTCGCGCTGCGCCTCTGTGGTCTTGTTCTGTCTAGCCCAATGCTATGCGTCTTGCCATGGCTTCTTCATTGCGAAGGACGGAAAAACCTGCCACCGTTCCGCCTCGATTTAGTTTCTACGCGCTGGATGAGGCACATCGATGACCACCGGAACCAACACGGCTTCCCCGAAGGACTCATTGCCGGCGCCCAACGAATGGCACTTTGCTCCGGACACGCCGATCGGCAACAATCCCTTGTTCGAGTTTCCATGGAAGCGCGGCCGCATCATTGCCTATTATCGTGATTACTGGCTGACGATATCCGAGGTGACGATCTTTCTGGGGCTGGCGGTCGCCGGCTGGGCCGCGCTGGCTGGGCCTCTTGGCGACATGTCAGTGCTGTCCGCCGGCTGGATCAGCATCGTCTATGCGCTGAATTTCGGACTTGTGATGCTCTTCGCCGGCGGCTTTCATCTGTTCTTCTACACGCTGCGTCGGCAGGGGGATGAGCGCAAATATGTTGCGCAGTTCGGCCACAGGGGCGGCGGGCGTTTCACGTTCGGCAGGCAGGTTCTGGACAACATGTTCTGGTCGCTTGCCAGCGGCGTCACCATCTGGACAGCCTATGTCGCCGGCCTGCTGTGGGCGCATGCCAATGCGGTCATGCCGACAATCAGTTTTGCCGGCGATCCGGTGCTGTTCATCCTGATCACCTTTTTCACCGGCCCCTGGGTGGCGTTCCATTTCTACTGGGGGCACAGGTTGCTTCATGTCGGGCCGCTCTACCGCCATATCCACGCGCTTCATCACCGCAATGTGAATATCGGCCCCTGGTCGGGCATTTCGATGCATCCGGTCGAACATGTGATCTATTTCAGTTCCCTGCTGATCCACCTTGTCGTGCCGTCGCATCCTGTGTTGATCATGTTTCACGGGTATATGCTGGCGCTGTCGGCGATCTTTGGCCATACCGGCTTCCATGAGATGCTGTTCGCCAAGAGCCGCCGCGTCCTTCTCGGGCACTTCCATCACCAGCTTCACCACCGGTATTTCGAATGCAATTACGGCAGCGTTGATTTTCCGCTGGATGTCTGGTTTGGCACTTTCCACGACGGATCAACAGCGGCACGGCGGCGGATGAAGGAAAGGCTTGGACCACGATGAGCGGTCAAAGGAAACAGGTATCCGGTGAGGCCCGGTCGCCGGAACCCGGATCCGCGCCGCAGCAGCCGTCCCATGTCATGCCGCGCTGTCCTGCCTGCGGCGCGCCGGAACAGCTTGTCTGGGTGCACGGTCATGGCCAGTGCGCGCATTGTCATATGAATGTGATGCCCTGCTGTGACGGGGCGGTGTGCGACCGGTGGTGAGAACCTATCGAAGGCCATGTGCCACCTGATTACGTCTGTGCGACCTGATTACCTCTGTGCGACCTGATTACATATTGCGCCGGCGTACAGGCGCGCTATAACCGCCTCACACCACATTCGCTTTTGGGGGATGAAGATGAACGCGAATATCGGACTTATGCTTGTTATCGGCTTTCCGCTGGCACTTGTGTTTTCGCTGTGGCTGTTCGGAAAAGTGTCAGTACGTCCGGACTGAGCCAAGGGTTTCTGTCCCATGTCCGGGTCCGCTTCCGGCCCTAGTCCTTGACGAGGTCTGCCGCCAGCGCCTTGACACCTGCCTCGAAGGCCAGGGTGACACATTTGTGCCTGTTGCGAATTGAACGCACAGGCTGGAAGACAGCCATATCACCGTTGACATCGGTTGTGTCGTCGCCGGCCAGCCAGGCGGCAAGGTCGTTTCGCATCTTGGCGAGGCTTTGCAGCGGCAGGTCCTTAACACTATGCATGAGAAGGCCGGCGCCCGCCTCGCACAGCGCGCATCCGCGCACGCTCGCACTGGCCGCCTTTATATGTCCATTCTCGATCACAAGGCTGATATCGACGCGGTCGCCGCATGTCGGATTGGAAACGCTGGCGTTATGCGTGGCGGCGTCAAGGGGCGCGCCGTCGCGGGCGGATCGCGCAAAGGCAAGAATGCGGTCCTGGTATATCTGCTCCATCACTCCCGCCTAGCAGGATCGGCGGCAACTGGTCAATGCGCCGAAATGTCCGGACAGATCCAATAATCAGCCAGCATTCACGAGCAATGCGGCAAGCCCGCCGATGGCGGCAAGATATGTAACGATGATCAGCCAGTGGACGCCGTTATAGACGTTTTCCTCAGGCACGCCGGCCGGACGCTGCTTGTTGTCGGACATGATGTTTTTCCCCCATCGATCCCGCCACGCGGCAAATGGTGACGCCGTATTCGTAATACCTTGATCGCGACGCGGTTTCAACTGTCAGAACCGCCACAAATTCCACCGAATAGGATTGAAGTAGGTCCGTCCACGTTCTAGTATTTTCACCAGTTGGGGAGACTTCCGTGATCCGCGTTCTGCGTAACCTTTTTCTATTCGCCGTGTTGTTTGCGGTCTGGCTTCTGATGTCAGGCCATTACACGCCGTTGCTGATCGGGCTCGGCGTGATTAGCTGTGCCTTGGCGACGGCAATGGCTGACCGGATCGGCGGCAGCGACGAGGAAGGGTTGCCGCTTCATGTGATGACGCGCCTTCCGGCCTATCTGGTCTGGCTTCTCAAGGAAATCATCATGTCGAACATCGCCACGGGCAGGTTGATCCTGTTCGGGCGGGCACGACCTGTCCTGTTCAGCACCCCGGCGAGTCAGGGCACGGTTGGTGGTGTGGTGACCTATGCCAATTCCATCACCCTGACACCAGGGACCGTCACCATCGAAGTGGAAGAAGGCGGAGACACCACAAGATTTCTTGTTCACGCCATTGACCCGTCCTTTGCCGAGGATGTTGAAAGCGGGGACATGGACCGCCGCGTGACGGCCCTCGAGGCCGGTAGCCTTAAGGGAGGCGGCGCATGATGTTTGCTGTGGGTCTGGCGGCCTGCGCGGTTGCGCTTGTGCTCGCGCTGGTCCGGGCGATGCGCGGGCCTACCGCCTTTGACAGGCTGCTGGCGGTAAATGCCATCGGCACGACCGTCATTCTTGGCATCGCGCTTCATGGCTATGTCATGGGCCGGCCGGAATTCGTCGATCTTTCGATTCTCTACGCCATCATCAATTTCATCGGCACCTTCGCAGTGCTGAAACTGTTCGATACCGGCGGTCTTGGCGACCATGGCGGTCGGGCCCGTCCTGAACTTCCTGTCGAGCAGGGTTCCGGCGTCACTGGCAGGAAGGACAAGGGATGACGGGTATGCTGATCGACATCCTGTCCGGCCTGTCAATCGCCGCCGGGGTGGTGGCCCTGCTGACCGGCAGCATCGGATTGATCCGGCTTCCCGATCTCTACAGCCGGACGCATGCTGTCGGCATGATGGACACAGCCGGCGTCGGGTTCATCATTCTGGGTCTGCTCATCCATGAGGGCGTTACGCTGCTCAGTGTGAAACTTGCGCTGGTCGGGATATTCCTGTTCTTCACCAGTCCGATTGCAACGCATGCTGTCGCGCAGGTTGCCTTCCGCAGCGGCTTGAAGGCGGTTACCGACAAAAGCGATGACGAGGAGGGGCGGTGATGGCGGGCCTTCTGACAAATCTGCTGCTGCTGGCGCTTCTTGTCTTCATCCTTTGTCTGGTGATCCGCACACGAAAGCTGTTTCCCGTGGTGGTTCTGGCTGGTGCCTATTCGCTTGTGTGCGCGGCGATGTTCGTCAATCTCGACGCGGTCGATGTCGCCTTCACCGAAGCGGCGGTAGGGGCCGGCATCTCGACCGTGCTGTTCCTTGCGGCCATGGCCTATCTTCCCGGAACCGAAAAGGAACCTCCCGAGGCGCGCGGACTGATGCATATCCTGCCGGCGCTGGTGATCTGCATCGTGGCAGGGCTGCTGCTGATCGTGGCGGCGATAGAGCTGCCGCCGGTTGGTGATCCGACAGCCGCGCCGCATGTTCATGTCGCCCCGCGCTATCTCGAGGAAAGCGGGTCCTTCCTTCATATTCCGAATGTGGTGACAACGGTGCTGGCAAGCTATCGCGGTTTCGACACCCTTGGCGAAACGGTGGTGGTCTTCACTGCCGGACTTGGCGTCCTTGTTCTTCTGGCAGGCAAGACGCGCACGGCATGGCGTCGGCGCGCTGACGCTGCCGACGGGACTGGCGGGAAGGAGGGCGGCGATGCGTGACAACCCCATTCTGCGCGTCACCGCGAAGATCCTGTTCGCGCCGATCATCGTCTTCGGCCTTTATGTCCAGTTCCTTGGCGATTACGGCCGTGGCGGCGGGTTTCAGGCCGGCGTGATCATTGCCGCCGCCTTCATCCTTCACGCCCTGATCTTCGGGCTTGAGGCGGGGCGTCGCCTGGTGCCGGCCTGGGCGAATTTTGCGATGCTTGCCGGCGGGGTGATTGTCTATGGCGCGGTCGGTGTTGCCGGCATGATGCTTGATGGGCTGTTCCTTGATTACAACGTGCTGTCCTACGACGCCTCGAAAGGCCAGCATTACGGGATTATTCTGGTGGAATTCGGTGTCGGCCTGACCGTAACCGGCGTGATGCTGGCGCTGTTCCACGCCTTTGCCGGCTTCGCCGAGGCGCATTACAGGCCGGGTGCGGGTGTAGATGTCAATGACAGGGAGGGATCGTGATGCCGGGCCCTCTCGCAACCATCATCGAGAGCTGGAACTATCTGGTGGTGATCTGCCTGATGATGGGCGGACTTTTCATCGTCATTTCGCAGAACAATCTGGTGAAGAAGCTTGTAGGTCTGGCGATCTTCCAGACGTCTGTCTTCCTGTTCTATATCAGCGTCGGCAAGATCGCCGGCGGCACCGCGCCGATCCTGGTCAAGGCTGACGACACGTTGTATTCGAATCCGTTGCCGCATGTCCTGATCCTGACCGCCATTGTTGTCGGCGTTGCCACCACCGCGCTTGGCCTGGCGCTGGTGCTGCGGGTCAATGCCGCCTTCGGCAGCATCGAGGATGACGAGCTGCTGTCGATGAAGGCCGCCGACGCCGAGCCGCGTGGCCGCCGTGATGAGAGCCCGGAGGATGCGGAATGACCATCGCGCAGGTCATCGCCAATCTTCCGGCGCTTGTTGTCGTCATCCCGCTGCTGCTGGCGCCTTTTGCGGCGCTGACACCGGTGGCCGGACTGGCGTGGGTGCTGGCGGTGCTCGGCACCGGCGGGGCTTTGGTCTGTGCCGTGCTGCTCCAGGGGGCGGTAACCGGCGGCGCCGGGTTCAGCTATTTCCTTGGCAACTGGCCACCGCCATGGGGGATCGAATTCGTTGTTGATCCGGTCTCGGCCTTCACCGTTCTGGTGATGGCGGCGCTTGCTTTCGCCGCGACATTGTTTGCCCGCAGCGCGCTTCTGGCCGAAATCGCGGAAGGCGATGCCGGCAAGGCCTATTCAGCCTGGCTGCTGGCATGTGGCGGGCTGTCCGGGCTGGTGCTGACGGGCGACGCCTTCAACCTGTTCGTGTTTCTTGAGATTTCGGCGCTGTCCTCGGTCATCCTGATTGCGCTTGGCGCTGGCAGGGACCGGCGGGCGCTGATCGCCGGATACAACTATCTGGTGATCGGGGCGGTTGGCGCGACCTTCTACGTCATCGGTGTCGGCTTCATCTATGCTGTGACGGGTTCGCTGAACATGGCGGATCTGGCGATACGGATCCCGGAGGTTGCCGAGGCCAATGTCATCAGGATCGGCTTCGGTTTCATGATGGCAGGCCTGCTTGTGAAGGCGGCGATCTTCCCGGTCCATATCTGGCTGCCGGCTGCCTACGCCTTTGCCCCATCGGCGGTTTCTGCCCTGTTGGCGGCGATCGCGACGAAGGCGTCGCTTTATATCATCGCGCGGGTGATGTTCGGGGTGTTTGCCGGGATGCCTGACCTGGCGGCTTTTGCGGCGCAGTTCATCCTGGTGCCCCTGGCGCTTGCCGGCATCTTCCTTGGCACGGTCTTGGCGATCTATGAGAACGACATCAAGAAACTGCTGGCCTTCAGTTCGGTCGCGCAGATCGGCTATATCGCGCTTGGTTTTGGCGTCGCCACGACAGCTGGCCTTGCCGCCGGTTTTGTTCATATCGGCAATCATGCGCTGATCAAGGGCGGGCTGTTTCTGGCGGTTGGCTGCTACGCGGTGGCGCTTGGCCGGCGGATCAATCTGGAGCAGATGGCCGGCCTTGGCCGGCGCATGCCGATTACCACCACCGCCTTTCTGATCTGCGGCCTCAGCCTGATCGGACTGCCATTGACCGCCGGTTTCATTTCAAAGCTCTATCTTGTGCGCGCGCTTCTCGAGGCGGAGATGATCCTGGTGATGCTTCTGGTGATGGCCAGCAGCGCCCTGTCGGTCGTCTATCTGTGGAAGATTGTGGAGCTGCTGTGGAAGAGCGGCGAGGGGGACGCGGCCGTTCGCGAGGCCCCGGCGCTGTATCTGCCGCTGTGGATCATCGCCATTGCGAATATCTGGCTTGGCGTGGCGCCGGCCCCTCTTGTTGATGCTGCCACACGCGCGGCCATGTATCTGACAGGGGGGCTGTGATCATGCTGATGTCACCGCAAACCGCCCTGATCATCGGTCTGCTTGCGCCTCTTGTGATCGGACTTCTGGTTCCCTTCCTTGCTGTCAGGGCAAACTGGCGCGATCTTGCCGGTCCGGCAGGGGCTGTCATCACCTTCATTGCCGCCATCGAGGTGGCGCGCGATGTGCTTGCCGGCGGAACGCCGTCATGGATGCTTGCCGAGCTTGCGCCGGGGATCGAGCTTGGCTTCAGTGTGACGCCGCTTGGCGCCATTTTCGGGCTTGTGGCGTCAGGCTTGTGGATCCTGGCGGCGATCTATTCCACCGGCTACATGCGCGGCAACCATGAAAAGCATCAGACGCGTTTCGCTGCCTTTTACGCGGTGGCTGTCCACGCCGCGCTTGGCGTTGCCTGGTCGGGCAATCTGCTTGTCCTGTTTGTCTTCTACGAGATCCTGACCTTCTCGACCTTCCCGCTTGTCACCCACAAGGACAGCCGCGCGGCGCGCGATGCGGGCCGCCTCTATATGAGCATTCTTGTCGGCAGTTCGGTGATCCTGCTGCTGCCGGCGGTGATCTATGTCTGGCTGATGACCGGACGGCTCGATTTTGTGCCGGGCGGCATCCTTGCCGGCGCGGTGCCGGCTTCGGCGGCGCCATGGCTGCTGGCGGCCTTCGCCTTTGGTGTCGGCAAGGCGGCGATCATGCCGCTTCATCGCTGGCTGCCGGCAGCGATGGTTGCCCCGACACCTGTCTCGGCGCTGCTTCATGCGGTGGCGGTTGTGAAAGCCGGTGTGTTCACCCTTCTGACTGTTTCTGTCTATATTTTCGGCATTGATTATCTGGCCGATACGGGGGCCTCTACATGGCTTGTCTGGGCCACCTGTTTCACGATTCTGGCGTCAAGCTGCGTGGCGATCACCAAGGATGACCTGAAAGCGCGGCTTGCCTATTCGACGATCAGCCAGCTGTCCTATGTCGTTCTTGGCGCGGCGATCGCGACAAAGATGGCGGCAGAGGGCGCGGCGCTTCATATCGTCATGCATGCTGTCGGCAAGATCACGCTGTTCTTTGTCGCCGGCGCGATCTACGTGCAGGCGCATATTACGAAAATTTCGCAGCTTGACGGGCAGGGCCCCGAAATGAAGCTGGTTTTTGCCGCCTTCTTCATCGGCGCGCTGTCGATCATCGGCATCCCGCCGGCGGGTGGCAGCTGGTCGAAATTCATGCTGATGGTGGGCGCGGCAGATGCCGGCATGGTCATGGTCCTGATCGTGCTTGGTGTCTCCTCGCTTCTGAACATCTATTATCTTCTCGATCCGGTGGTGCGGGCGTTCTTCAAGCTGAAGGTCAAGGAGGTTAAGATCGACCGGCACCCGCTGACCGTCTGGCCGCCGGTGGCAACCGCGGTGCTCTGCATCGTGCTATTCTTCTTCGCCGACCCGATCCTCGGGCTGGCACAGGCAATGGTGACGGGATGAGCGCGAACAGCGAAGAAGCGCAGAAGCTGGCGTGGATGGGTATGTGGGCGACACGGGTGCTGCTGGGCATCGGCGCGGTGCTTGTGGTGCTGGAATTCATCATCCACCGGCATGGCGAGATCGCGCTGGAGGATCTGCCGCTGTTCCCGGCGGTCTACGCCTTTTTCATCTGTATCTTCATCGTGGTTGGCGGCATTTTCCTGCGGAAGATCGCCATGAAACCAGAGGATTACTAT
>JBMHCH010000130.1:0-6487 GCA_049890015.1 Puniceispirillaceae bacterium (SeqCode) | reverse complement strand
GCTGGAGGCATCCGTGAAGAGCGTTCATCGTTTCTCCATTATCATCTTCGGCAGCTCCATGGTGGCGGCCGTTGCGGCGCTGCTGTTCGCCGGCATGATCTATTTCCGGACCATGTCCGAACTCAGCACCATGACAACGACCAGCCGTGAGGCGCTTGTTGTTTTTGCCGAGAATGTGGAAGGCGTGAATGACGCCCTTGAAAAAATGAGGGATGCGCTCGACACTCAGAAGACGCTGGTTGGCCAGAATGAGACACTCATCAACGAACTTGTCGGCCTTCGCGACATCATCTCCCGGTCCAACGAGACGATGATGACCGGCATGGAGTCGACATCGACCTCGATCTCGGACAGCAACAGCCAGATGGCGTCGTCGATCACCGCCGGCATCGCCAACGAGCTTGGGGCGCAGACCAACCGCATGGTCAAGGAGCTGAACGAGCTGTCAAAGACGAATGCAAAGTCACTTGACCAGATGACAAAGACGATGAGCGACAGTAAGAACATGGACAGGCTGGCCGCGAACCAGAAGACGATTGTCCGTCTGCTTGGCGATCTGTCGGCTCAGAATGCTGATCTGTTGAAGATGATCAGCGAAAAGGACAACCGCGTCAGCTATCCCTGACCTTCGCACAGCGATCCCTGGATAGAAAAGTCGGCTTATGGCAGAACAGGAACTTGCAAACAATGCGGAAGACGTGGCGGCGGCATTGGCTGCCGCCACTGTCGCAGCCGATATAGACGCCCTTGACCGGGACCGCCTGACCGGCAGTCCCGCAGCTGGCGAGGCCGCAGAGGTGGCGGATCACGCTGCCGCCGGCACAGCTTCTGAAAACGGCGCCAGCACCTACCTTTCCATAAAGGAATTGCGCGCTATTTCCCGTGCGAGGTCGCTTCGCATGCAGGCGGATGATCTGATCGTCGCCATTGACGGCGTGCCGTTCCACAAGGATATAGAAACCTTCCTCGACATCATGTTCGAATGCGACCCTGACAATGGCAGGGTTCTGACCATCTGGCGAAACGGTGTCCTGTTCAATGTCATCGCGCGCGGGCCACTCGGCTGCGTGCTCGAGCATGCCAAGCCCGAGGTGTCAGACAAGGCGACAGCCGATTTCGAAGGCTATAGCGTCGATCCGATCGAAACCTATACCACCTTCGAGGTTCTTCGTGACATCTATCGCAACTGTATGGTTCTTGATACGCGGCTGTCGCCGATGGCCATGATCTTCCCGCCGCTATGGCTGTTGCAGAACCGGCTGTGGGAAGTGCTTGTCGCGACGTTCCTGATCTACGGAGCCACACTTGCTGTTCACTGGCTGTTGTTCGTGATTGCCTATGTCATTCTCAGTGTCTATTTCCGGAAGGCGCATCTGGTGTTGCGGAGAAGCTTTGCGATGATGCGGGGGCGTCACATCTGGATGGTCGTCGCGGAAAAATCCGAGCTTGAGACACAGCGCCTGTGCCGGCGGATGGACCCGAAATGTGTCTTTGTTCCCGACCTTGTCGGCCCACCCGTGGTCGAAGAGCCGCCAAAGAAGCGCCGCCGCCGCCGCGGCTAGCCGTCCTGTCATTCTTTGCCATTTGTAAGGCCTGCTGACCTCGTCCATACTTTGCCGGAAATCATGGCGGGACGGGAGGGGACAGGTGCGATCCGGCGATCCAGAAAAGGGCAGGCCGCGTGCGGATGCGGAGATCCGTTTCGATCAGGCTCTCATTGTCTGGGTGAAGATCAGCCTTCTCAGCTTTGGCGGGCCGGCCGGCCAGATCGCGGTGATGCACCGTCTTCTTGTAGATGAGCTGAAATGGGTCAGCGAGAAGCGGTTCCTTCACGCCCTGAATTTCTGCATGCTGCTTCCGGGGCCTGAGGCGCAGCAGCTGACCATTTATCTTGGCTGGCTGCTCCACCGGGTGCGTGGCGGCGTTGTCGCCGGAGTGATGTTCGTGCTCCCCGGCGCTCTGACCGTGCTTGTCCTGAGCATGATATACGTCACCTACCAGCAATCGGCGGCTGTCGGCTCTGTGTTCTTCGGGGTGAAGGCGGCGGTTCTGGCCATTGTCACCACGGCGCTGTGGCGGCTTGGCAGGAAGGTCATCAGACGGCGCTTCCTGATGGTGATCACGGCGGCATCCTTCATCGCCAGTTTTGTGTTCTCGATCCCGTTTCCGCTTGTGATCATCGGTGCCGCGCTGGCGGCATTGCTGGGAGGCGGTGCGGAACCATCGCAAAGCGAGGCTGGTCGCAAGCATGATGGCGACGGGCCCGGCGGCGTTGCCAGTGCCGGTTACCGGGACAGTGAGAGCGACTTCGAAAGTGACAGTCGCGCCATAGACAGCCGCGTGACGACACAGCCGCCAGCCAGGCACTGGGCGCTGCTTGTGGCACTGACCTGCGGGGTCCTGTGGCTGGCCCCGGTGGCGGTGCTCCATGGCTGGCTGGGGGCCGGACATATCTATAGCCAGCAGGCGATGTTTTTCAGCCAGGTGGCGGTGGTGACCTTCGGCGGGGCCTATGCGGTGCTGTCCTATATGGCGCAGCAGACCGTCGGGCATTACGGCTGGCTGAGCGCCGGCGAGATGCTGGACGGTCTCGGCATGGCGGAGACAACGCCCGGGCCGCTGATCATGGTCACTCAGTTTGTCGGTTTCATTGGCGCGTTTCGCAACCCCGGCATCCTCGATCCGATGCTGGCAGGCTGTCTTGGCGCATTTGTCACCACTTGGGTGACCTTTGCCCCCTGCTTTTTGTGGATCTTCCTTGGGGCGCCCTATATCGAAGCGCTTCGTGGCAACCGCACCCTGGCTGTGGCGCTGACCGGCATTACAGCGGCGGTTGTCGGGGTGGTTCTGAATCTGGCGATCTGGTTTGGGCTCAGGGTGATGTTCACCGAGCTTGTCGAGGTATCCCTGCCGGGAGGCGGGCTGGCCATGACATTGCCGTCACCGGCAAGTTTCGATCCGCTTGCCAGCGCCATCATGGCGACCTCGCTTCTGGCCATCGCCAGGTTCCGTGTCGGCATGGTCAAGGTTCTGGTGACAAGCGCGGCCACCGGTCTTGCCCTTGGCTCCGTGGGGCTCGTCTGACAGCGCCCTGCCGCAACGGGCCGGGGTCCCCTATCAGTAATTGATCTCGATCTCGATACGGCGGTTGGTGGCGCGGCCACGGGCCGTCTCGTTTGTGGCAACAGGCTGAGATTCACCAAAGCTGACAGCCTGCATCCGGCCCGCCGGAACCTTGCCGGTATCCTCAAGCGCCTGCACGACGCTGGAAGCGCGGGCAGCCGCCAGATCCCAGTTGTCGCGGAACTGCGAGCCGAAGATCAGGGGCACATCGTCGGTATGGCCCGACACGGTGATTTCGCCTGATCCGGCTTCATTCACACCGGCAATCTCTTCCATGATCTTGCGTGCTGATTCCGTCAGCTCAGCCGATCCGGACGGAAAGGCCCCGCCGGCACCAACGGTGATGATGACCTTGTCCTCCTGACGATCGACGGCAACCAGCCCCTGGCCGATCTGCTGGCGAAGGGCGACCTTCAGCTCATCCTCGGCGATTTCGGCCTTCTCGTTGGATTCCTTCTGCTCCTGCGCCTCGGACTGCTGCTGCTCGGCGTTGCTGCTGTTAGCCTCGATGGCGGCCTCCGCAGCGGAGGCAAGCTGCGCAAGCTTCTGTTCAAGCCCGCCGAACAGCACTTCCTGATCAGCCTTGCCGGCGGCCTCCTTGGCTTCCTTGATTGCCTCGAGAGTCTCCTGAAGAAGGTTCGGCAGCTCCTCGTCCTTGGCTTCGGTCGGGGTGAAGTTCACAACGACATTTTCGCCAAGAACCTCGACCTCGATATCGCCGCGGGCGATGGCATCCTCCAGCGCCTTGACGACCTCTTCGGCTGCCTCGGACTCGCCGCCGTCCTGATCCTTCTCGCGCTGTTTCACGTCAAGATCGGGTTTGGTGATATCGGTGGTCTGCTGCGTCATGTCCTGGGTGACAGACGGCGAGGGAGAAGGGCTGAAGTTCAGCGACAGGACCGTCGTTCCCTTCGGCTGCTCGACGATCGGGATGATGCGCTGCACACCGAAGGCGTTCTTCAGCGAGCCTGAAATCTGCTTGAATTTCGGGACGTTGAATTCGGCGAATGACAGGATGAGAACGAAGAAGGCCATCAGCAGCGTCGCCATGTCGGCGAAGGTGGCCATCCAGGCCGGCGCACCGACAGGGGGGCATTTCGGGCATTCTTCCTCTTCCTGCTCCTCTACCTCGTCTTCGATGGCTTCGTTCATCTCTCGATCTCCCGCGTCTGTCCGCTACCGGCTGCCTGTCTGACCCCGGGTCAGGCCGCGGCCAGCTTTTCCTGCAGCTTTGGCGGCAGGTTGGACAGAAGCTGATCCTGGATGTTGCGCGGGGATTCGCCGCGGGCGATGTTGCGAAGACCCTCGACAACCATTTCGCGATAGATGGTTTCATAGGCTGTGTAGCCCTCAAGCTTTGTCACCATCGGCGCAAACATGATGTTGGCGATGAACGCCCCGTAAAGCGTAGTCAGAAGTGCCACCGCCATCGCCGGTCCGATCGCCTTCGGATCGGCCATGTTGCCAAGCATGAGGACAAGACCGATCAGCGTGCCGATCATGCCCATGGCCGGGGCCAGATCCACCCAGGCCTTGATCACGCCCTGATTGGCTTCATGGCGGCTTTTCATGGATTTGATTTCCTGCTTCAGCTGCATGGTCAGCTTGGCCTCGTCGGCGCCGTCAACCAGCATCTGCAGGCCTTTCTCGAAAAACTTGTCAGGAACCTCCTGGCCTTCAAGAGCCATCATGCCGTCCTTGCGGGCGATGCCGGCAAGCTCGACCATGCGCTCGATCATCGTGTCCTGCTTCTTGACAGGGGGAAGGAAGGCTTTTGCCATCACCCCGAAACTGCCAAGGAACACAGGAAGCGGCGCGGTGTACATGACCGCGAAGAAGGTGCCGCCGAAGACAATCAGAATGGAGGGCACATCGATGAACGGCCCGATGCCGCCACCTGAAATCATGGCGCCGAGAATCATCCCGACGGCCCCAAGAAAGCCAATAAGTGACGCGATATCCATGATATCTGTATCCCGTTGTTAACGCTTCGGCTGCGGATAGCTAGCAAGTTCCGTACCAAAGGCCGGAACGCCGTTTCAAAATCGTCGTTTATTCGTGATATCTAAAGTATCAGGTAACGGGAGGCTTGGCGAGTAGCGCGGCAAAGGCTGCGGCTTCTGCCGGTGCCGGATTTTCCAATTCCCCCCGTTTCGCTGGCGATGTAGACTCATCCCTGCGGGTCGGTGGGCCAACAGGATAGTTGATTGTGATGAGGCGCGAAAAGGTGACAGGCTTGGCAGGGATGCTGGTGGCGACGCTGCTGCTGGCTTGCCCGGCGCTGCCCCTGTCGCCGGCGCATGCGCAGTCCGCCTCTCACGGAACCTCTTTCATGGCGCGGGATCATCTGGTGATCGATCTGCGGTTCGGCGTCGAATGGCTTCGATGCACGGTCGGCACTGTCTGGAATGGCGAGACCTGTGTTGGTCAGGCTGTGCGGCTGAGCCAGGACCAGGTGAAAATCGCCATCAGCCAAGCGAATGAGCAGCTCGGCGAGGGCTGGCGTCTGCCGACGCTGGAAGAGCTTGAAGGGCTGGTCTGCGACAGCTGCGGAACGCCGATGATTGATGCAGAGATGTTCCCGGCCACGCAATCCGAGCCTTACTGGACGGGCGAGACGAACGCCTTTTCCTCGCGCCACTACTACTCGGTGAATTTCATCAATGGCTGGACGTTTGGTCGCTTTCTGGCGGGCAAGCCTCTGGCGGTGCGGCTTGTGCGGGACCGGAACTGACCGCCGCACGCACGTCCATCCACCACAGCACGAGTTTGACCACAAACCCGATCATGCCAATGGTAATGACGGCGAGAGCCGCATGCATCGGCGTTGCCGACCCGAGGTAGCGCGAGCCGCCATCCGCCACGATGGTGAACATGGCAACAGCAAATGCAACCAGAATGAAATAGCGAATGATCACGCACCGCTGACAGGTCGTTCCGCGCTTCGGGATATGACGTGACAGGGTGAGCATCGGGTTCCAGTTCAACTGTTCGCGTGGGGGAATGGGCCTGTTGTGGCGCGTCGTCGCGATATTCAAGAGCCATGCCAGATTAGATCAGCGCCACCATAATTTCACGTCTGTTTCTTGACAGCCTCATTTGCGCGCCTCTGTCGAAAAGTATTAACATTATGTTAATATTCATAAAAATTGTCTGAATTCTGACATTTTCCATCGTCAAATTGTTTTTTTGGCTTTGCCTGCGCATTTGCCCATCCTCCCTATCAATGATGCCATTCAAGGGAGGCCGAAATGCAGATGATGCCGTCGCTACAGGTCAAGCAGAAGCAGGCACTTGTGATGACCCCGCAGCTGCAGCAAGCCATCAAGCTGCTGCAGATGACCAATCTCGATATCGCCAATTT
>JBMHCH010000129.1:0-8656 GCA_049890015.1 Puniceispirillaceae bacterium (SeqCode) | reverse complement strand
CGGGTCATCGGCCATCGGATATGCAGCTGTCACCGCAGGGGTTTTCTTCGCGGCCCTTTATGTTGTGATCTCATCGAAACTAATAGAAGAGATACCACCTGTGGAACTTCTGGCAGGACAATTGATATTTTGCCTCGCCCTTTCAGTTGTCTTCCTTATGCCCTTTGCCAGCTATGCGGACCTTGATCCAAAAATCATCCTCATTGCGGCGACAGCCGGAGCACTCCAGTATTATTTGGCTTTCCATCTGTATTTGATGGCACTGCGCCATATACATGTGAATGTTGCCGGCACCATGCTCTACCTGATCCCAGTGTTCACTCTTGCGCTTGCCTATGCCTTTCTTGGCGAAACACTGGCACCGATCCAGTTAACCGGATGTGGAATCATCCTTGGCGCTGTTGCATTGATCAATCACCGGCACGCCGCCTGAAGACACGGATGCTTTTCCAGCTCAATCCGATGGCAGCGTGTCGTGATAGCCGGGCACGGCGGCGGCGAACTCCGCCATCCATGAGACAAGCTGCGGGGCGTGGTCGCGCCACTCAAGCTGCTTGCGGAAATCAAGATAGTCGAGAAGGCAGGCAAGGCCGATTTCGCCGAAATCCGGCATCGCACCATTGCCGTATCCGGCATTGCCCATGCTTTCCAGACCGCGGATGATCTTGCCGCGCTGCGTCGCCAGAACGCTGTCCACCTGCATGCCCTCGGGCCGGAAGCGCGCCTCATAGACCACCAGAAGGGCCGCATCCATCATCCCGTCCATCTTCGCGGCGCGGGTCACCACCTCGAACCGCGCGGCGCCGAACGCCGGCAGCAGCCTGCCGCCGCCGGCAAGCGAATCCAGATATTCCATGATCACGCGGCTGTCATAGAAGGTGGCATCATCGGTCACCAGCGCCGGTATCTTGCCAAGCGGGTTCAGACTGCGAATCTCGTCCTCGGGATCATTCGTGTTGGTAAGGCGCGGCGTGATCCGGTCGATCAGCCCGAGACAGTGCGCGGCAAGCTTCACCTTGCGTCCAAAGGGCGATGCGGTAGCGGTGTAGAGGATCATGGGTCTGCCTTTCCTTCATGGGGTACCGGAAACGATAGACCCGGCGCGCCGCCACGACAACCATCGAGGAGCGCCGCCCGGCGGACAGGACGGGCTTGCCCGGCGGGCAAATCCGGCGCAGTGTCACGGCAGATCTGTGTGGGCCGCCCGAATCCCCCGAAACCATGTCATCCTTGTCATCCATATCATCCATGTCATCGACAAAGGTCGGAATCATCTGCGCCATATGCGCCGCCATTTCCTTTTCGGTGAATGACGTCAGCATCAAATTCATCAGCGCCGCCTATCCGCTTCACGAGATCGTGCTGTTCCGCGCCCTGATCTCGCTGATCATAAGCCTTGCGGTTCTCGTGCCGCTTGACGGCGGCTACCGCCAGCTTCGGACGACAAAGCTCAGGCTTCACCTTATCCGCGGTCTTCTTGTCGTGCTGGCCAACAGCTTCTTCTTTCTCGGCCTTGCCGTGATGCCGCTCTCGGATGCCACCGCCCTGTTCTTCATCGCGCCGGTGGTGATCACCATGTTCTCGGTGATTTTCCTTGGCGAGAAGGTCGGCAGGTTCCGCTGGGCGGCAACAGTGATCGGCCTTCTCGGCGCGGTGGTGATGCTGCGCCCGACCTCGGCGAGCTTTCAGCCGGAAGCAGCGCTGCCCCTGCTGGCGGCGTTCTGCTATGCCGGTATCCATATCCTGTCGCGCCGCATGGGCGGGACCGAGCGGGCCAGCACCCTGTCCGTCTATATCCAGTGCGTGTTCCTTGTTGTCGGCCTGACCATGGCGGCGCTGTTCGGCGATGGCAGGCTGGCACCCGGCGATGGCGGATCGCTCGATTTCCTGCTGCGGGCCTGGGTTGTGCCGCCGCTGGCGGATGTGCCGATCCTGCTGCTGATCGGACTGAGCAGCGCGATCGGCGGATTCTGTGTCAGCCAGGCCTACCGGGTCAGCGAAGCCGCTGTCATCGCGCCGTTCGAATATGTGGCGCTTGTGATGTCGATCATCTGGAGCGTCAGCATTTTCGGGAGCTGGCCGGACACAATCGCCTGGATCGGCACCGGGATGATCCTTGCCAGCGGCATCGTCGTCTTCTGGCGCGAGGCGGCGCTGAATCTGCGGCGCACCTCGAACGCCTATCGCCAGAGGTGAGGCGGCCGGACACCGCTATCACCGGTTGCCATCACCGGTTGACCTTGGCCCAGCTTTCTTTCAGCCTGTCACGGCACCAAGACGAATTTGCGGAGGACAAAGATGAGCAAGGGATACTGGCTGGCGATCTACCGCGCGATCCATGACGCGGACCAACTGGCTGCCTATGCCGCCAAGGCAAGCACGGCGATTGCCGACAATGGCGGGGTGTTCCTGTCGCGCGGCATGCCAGAGGCGATGCTCGAGGGCGATGAGGCGACCCGCACCGTGCTGATCGAGTTTCCGAGCGCCGAAGCGGCCGTCACCGCCTATAACAGCGAAGCATACCGCGAAGCGCTCGATGTGCTTGGCAATGCCGCCGAACGCGAGATCAGGGTTCTCGCCGGGCTCTAGTCCGCAGCCAGTTCGGCCCTATGCGCGGCGACCATGTCCGCCATGCTGTTGAACCGGAAATCATAGCTTGGCAGGTCGCCGGGGTGCATCGTCGCCCCGAAGCCTTCATCGGCGTGACGGCGATAGATCCAGCAATTCCTCAGACCGTGTCGGTTGGCCGGCGCGTGATCGTGAAACATGCTTTCCGCCGTGTGAAGGACGTCACCCTTGCCGAGACCAAGCTGGGCTAGCTGCACCAGCATATAGTCGAAATTGGCATCGTCGGGCTTGTAGCTGCCGACATCCTCGGCGGTGTAGATGGCGTCGAACTCGACGCCAAGCTTCGCATTGCTGTGGGCGAAGCTTGCATTGTCGACATTCGAGAGAATGACAAGCCTGAAATGCTGCTTCAGATAGGCCAGCGCCTCGGCAGAGTCGGGAAAGGCCGGCCAGTGCTCGACCGATGCGCCATAGGTCATGGCCTCATCCCAGCTGGCCGAAATATGCCATTCCTCGGCAAGGCGCCGATAGACACAGGCAAGGAGGTCGCTGTAGCGTTTCGCCGGCGTCTGGCGCTGATGCGCTGATTCCTGGCGGGCATGGGCCTCAAGGATGGCGTTGCGGTCCGGCGCGACCCCGTCACGCGCGGCGATCCGGTCGGTCAGCGGCCTCAGGCCGTCCACCATGCCGGACTCCCAGTCAATCAACGTGCCGTAGCAGTCAAAGGTCAGCACCGAAAAATCCGAAAGCTTCATTCTGGTCTCCTGAAACATGCCGGTCTGCGCGCCCGGCCCATGATATGTTGCGCCCGCGCGGAACCTTAGCCCTGGCGAGGGCATGTTTCCAGCGCCAAAACAGCATCAAACGGCGATCTCGAATGACAGATGGCGGTCTTAAATGGCGATCTGCGGGGAGATCGGTTCTGGAGGAGACAGAGCGGCGAATGCCGGGGCGACCTCTCCATCCCCACACAACTCGTCGACAAGGCCGGGGATGGTGGCAAAGCGCATGATCAATCCGCGCGCCAGCGCTTCCGCCTGACGCGGGGTGAGCCTGCCAAGATCATGGTCGCGGACAGGCTGCTCGATCACCATGACCAGGCTGCCCTCCGCGATCTGGACAGCGACGCGGATGCTGTCCGAGGCCCTTGCGCCAAGCGGGTTCGCCAGGCGCTGCTGGATCAGAAGAAGGTTTTCCGCAAAATCCCGAGTCAGAAGGCGCGCCGCGACCATCCGGTCGGAACAGCTGACACCGAAGATGTGGTCGAACTGGTCATGGTCGATGTGGAATCCGCTCGCCTGCGCCGGCAGTCTTGACCTGTCGCTGTCGATGTGGACCGCGCCTGTGATGTCCTGCGGAAGAGATACACGCGCCACAACAAGGTCGCGTATGCGCGTTCCCTCACGCGACAGGAACCTGCCGGATCCAAGCTGCGAGCGCGCCGTGAACAACCGTATGCGGCATCCGCGATAGCTTCCGGCGTGATGTGTCAAAATGCGATGGGCGGCGTCCTCAAGAACCCCGTCAGCCACCAGATCCTGAAGAACAACCTCGGCGAAGGCCTCGTTTGCGTCGCCAGCGAACAGGGCGGCGAAATGCGTTTCGACCGCCAGATCGACAGCGTCCGCAAGCTGCAGGTCACGACGAAGGGTCAGGACCCAGCTGGCGATTGCCGCCAGCACCGAGAGCGCCAGCACAAGCGCCACGAACAACGGGTTCGCCATGATGCTGTCAGCAGCCACGGACCGGCTCAGCATCATGGCAACCACCGCCAGACCGACCGCCAGGCCCGTCACGATGCTTGCAAACATGATCTGACGGCCGCTTCTGGCGTTCATGCCGTCAACGAGCGGTGCGACATGCCGCGCCCAGCTGGCGGCGAAACCCGCCTCTGCAACGGTCTTTTCAACAAACCCGGACATATAATAGTGGTAGCCCAGCACGAGCCGGGAAGACAACCCCCGCCGCATGGCGGGAGTGACGCCTCCAGCGGCGGAATCCATTTTTATTAGATATTGCTTGTAAAGGTAAATGCGCGGAAAACTGCCGTCGTAACCTGTTGCCGGGCACCTGTGTGCTGACACGCTCGTGCCGGCATGGAATATGAACAGAGGGACAAGGTTTCCGACCGCATCAGGTACCGGAAGCCAACGCAAGAGATGACGGTTTTGCGGACCATCACAAGAAAGCTGGGGCTTGCCACCCTGGTGCCGGCCATGACGCTTGTGCCGTTGCTGACGGCGCAGGCCGCCAACCAGGACATCATCCTGCAATGCGATGGCGAGGCGCGCTCGCGTCTTCTGGCCTTTGCCAAGGATGATCTGGAGATCGAGCAAAGCCGCCCTGCAGACCGCCGCATCCA
Organism: Puniceispirillaceae bacterium (SeqCode); assembly: GCA_049890015.1. Taxonomy (GTDB): domain Bacteria; phylum Pseudomonadota; class Alphaproteobacteria; order Puniceispirillales; family Puniceispirillaceae; genus UBA8309. The sequence continues at coordinate 3,726 of JBMHCH010000129.1, read as the reverse complement.
TATCCAGATCCGGAACACCAAGCGCGCCGTTGTCATGGACCATCCGTCAGGCGAGGTGCTGTTCAGCGCGTCCCAGTGCAAGCTGTCCAGCCTGAAAGTGGCCTGCGAGATGGATGAAGGCGAGACAAGCCGCCAGATGTTCATCTCGCGCACCAGCGGCAATGCGGTCTTCGAAGGGTACTCGCAGACATCGGACGAGAAATCGACACTGGTTGTCGAGCGCTACGCCTGCATCAAGGAAGACCGCGAGCCGCTGTTCTAGAAGCGCGGACAAGCCCGAAAACAGCCGTTACGAGACGCTGATCACGCCTCCCATGCCGGCGGCATGATGCTCCATCATATGACAGTGGAACAGCCACAGCCCGGGGTTGTCGGCGATGAAGACCAGATCAGCGCGCTCGCCGGGCGCCATGAGATAGGTGTCGCGAAGCACATCGCGCGGCGCATCCGCGAATTCCATTGACTGCACCCAGAAATGATGTCCGTGAAGATGCATCCCGTGCTCCCAGCGGGTGTCATTCCAGACCCGCAGCACCGCCACCTCGCCAAGCGCGAGATCGGCCAGAGAGTGGTCGTATCCACCGACCATGCCGTTGAAGGCCCACAGCTTTGAGTGCGTTTGCGCAAGTTCACGAAGAGGCAGGCTCTGCCCTTCGAAGACGGCGCTGTCCAGATTGCCCATCGCCCCGCCCTGCATATGGATATCGATCACCCGCGCCGCCTGTGCATCAGGCCGCGGATACCAGCCGCGCGGTTCGGGAAGGCGAAGCGCCGGTGCGCTTCCTCCGACCCGCAGCCGCGCTGCCGTGATCGGGTCACCAGTGCTGACTTCCTCGATCGCAATCTCGCCCTCGGCAAGCTCGACCAGAAGATCGGCGCGCTGCGCTGGTGCCAGACGAATGGTGCTGACATCGAAGGGATCGCAAGGCGCGCCATCAAGCGCGATCACCCGAACCGGACGGGATGCGCCAAGGCGAAAAGCCAAGGTCCTGGCGTTCGCGGCGTTGATCATCCGCAGCCTTGCGGCGCCGGCGGCGAGATCGATCACCGGGTCGGTCCTGCCATTCACCGTCAGCCAGTTGCCGAGCCGGCCCTGATGCGACCAGTCCATCAGCGACCCGAAACTCTCCTCGTGGAGTGCGTAATCCTCGGTCAGCCGCCAGTCATCCGCGACCAGGGTGATGTCATTCGCGCTCTCCGGGGCGTCCGGCTCCCTGACGATCAGCGCGCCATAGAGCCCTCGCGCCAGCTGTTCCCACCCCTTGCTATGGGCGTGATACCAGAAGGTTCCGGCATCGCGCAGCGGAAAGCGATAGGTGAAGCTTTCGCTGGGCTCGACAGCCGCCTGCGTCAGATCAGGCACGCCATCCATCTCGTTCAGATTGCGGATACCGTGCCAGTGCATGGTGGTCGGCACCTCCAGATTGTTGGTGAAGACCACCTCCAGCGTCTCGCCGCGGCGTGCCGTGATCATCGGGCCTGGCGAGATGCCGTCATAGAGCCACAGATCGGTTGGCGGCGCGCCGTCCCCCCCAAGCCCGTGCGCCGCCGCGCCCGCATTGATGGCATAGCGGCGGGTTCCCGCCGCCTGCGCGGGAAGCGGTGTCACGGAAAATGCCGCCGCCGCCCCGGCGCCCCGCAGAAATGTGCGTCTGCTGACAGTGTCGGCCCTGGTGTCTGTCATGACATGCCTCCCATCGGCAAGGTAACGGAGGTGGTGAGAAGGCTGCTCGCCAGCAGGATCAGCCCGGCAACCCCCATTTCCATCTCGATAGAGCGGCGAAGCCGCGGCGCGGCCAACGCCGCATTTTCATGCAATGCGGGCACCAGCCGGAATCTGTTCACCGCCGCCAGAAGCAGCATGCCACCGACCAACACCAGCTTTGCCAGAAGCACAATCCCGTAAGAGGTTGTGAACAGCGCTGCGACGGAACCCAGAAGAAGCGCCGCATAGCAGATCCCGGCCACAACCAGCATCGCCACCAGCACCAGCGCCAGCCTGCCGAACTCCTCGGACAGGATGGCCAGCGCCCCGTCGCCGGCATTTGTCACGCACATGCGCCGCAGCGGCAGCAGCGCGGCAAGCCAGAACCCGATACCGGCAAGATGGAGCGACAACAGCATCGCTGTCAGGAGACCATGGCTGGTGGCATGGCCGACAAGCGTCATCGAGATGATCACCATGGCCGGCGGCATCAGCCTGACGACACCGGGCACCATGGCGGGAGCCCGCTCGACCACAAGCAGAAGCGCCAGCCCACCTGCCGCGACAAGCGAAGCGAGGCCGGCCGGCGTATCCAGCACCAGCGTCAAAAGATACGGATCAGCGGCACTTGCCAGATCGCCGCCGAGGCTGCCGGCGACAACCGGCAGCTGCAGCATGGCAAGCAGCATGGCGGCCAGCCCCGCCCCTGTTGTGATACGGCGCAGATAGTGCCCGATCGCGGCCGGAATCCAGGGCCGCATCAGCACGTCGAAGCCGACGCCGCCGACCGCCAGAAGCATCGCCGGATAGAACATCCAGCGAAGAAGCGGCAGCAGCACTGTCCAGACATCCACCATCGGTCGCTGTCAGTCGCCCTTCACCGTGAATGAGAACGTCCCTTTCAGCACATGACCATCCTCGCTCATCGCCCGCCAGGCCGCCGTGAACTCTCCGCCGCCGATGGAGGGCAGGGAGATCCGGTGGAAACTCGCTTTCACCTTCATATGGTCCTTGCCAAGCATGACCCCCTCGCCACCGGCTCTGGTCAAGGTGAAACGGATCAGCTGCGCCTTGCCGCGGAAATTCATCTCGATGGCGTCCGGCGCGGCGGCGACGACCGATCCGTCGCCGGGGCTTGTGGACAAAAGCGGTGAATGCGCATGCGCCATCATCGCGGCGGGCGGCAATGCCAGCATCATCAGCAGCAGAAGCAGAGAACGGACTTGTGTCATCTCACCCCTCCTTGGGTCAGTGGCACGCCTTGCCAAGCGCCTTAAGCCGCAAGTAATTATATGGCAGCGGCGCAAGGAAGCCGGCGCCAAGCATCAACGGCACCACCCACCATGTCAGGATCGCGCCGCCGGTCAACGCGACGTCGGTGATGTTCATCGCCGCCTCCATCGCGATCATCGAGATCAGCGACATGCCTGCCGCCGTCTTCAGCGCCAGGCGAAACGGCATCTGGCGCGCAAGGATCACCGTCTCCAGGGCGATCGAGGTCAGCAACCCATTGATGATCGCCAGCGTCATGATGGCCATCACCGGCCAGGGAATGCCGGTCACCTGGAAGAAGAAAATGGTGCCGAGATCACCGATGGCGCAGCCAAGAAGACACCAGGCGGTGTTCACACGCGCCCGCGACCAGGTGTGGCCGCATCGCCATTTGATATGCAGATTCTGAACGATTGTCTGAGCCATGGCTGCCATTTGCCCCTCCCTCCGTGCTATAGGTAAGCCCTCCCCCAAGGGGAAGGTAAAGACAGCTTTGCAGATTTCACGAGGAGGCAGGCATGCAGATCGGCGAAGCCGCCCGCCGGGCGGGACTGACGGTGAAGACAGTGCGCTATTACGCCAATATCGGCATGGTGACGCCGAGGCAGGACGCGGTCACCGGATATCGCATCTATGGCGAGGATGATGTCGCGAAGCTGCAATTCGTCGGCAAGGCGCGGCGGTTCGATTTCTCGGTCGAGGAGTGCCGCGAGCTGCTGGGGCTGTATGAGGACCGGAACCGGCCGAGC
>JBMHCH010000128.1:0-4405 GCA_049890015.1 Puniceispirillaceae bacterium (SeqCode) | reverse complement strand
CGACGCAGCGCTTGACGGCAGTTTCCCCGGCCCGGCCGAGAATGCGAGAATTCCCACCGAGGAACTTGAGGCTTTTCTTGCCGCGTTGGACAGGTAAGGTCAGTCGCGGGATGACAGAATGACAGAATACTTGACGCGTTTGGAGCCGGCCATTGACCATCCGTCTTGCCATCGATATCGGCGGCACCTTCACGGACCTCGTACTTGAGGAAGATGGCACGCGCCACACCGCGAAGGTGCTGACCACGCCTGATCACCCCGCCGATGGGTTGATGCAGGGAGTCGACCATATCCTCGAACAGTCCGGGATCGAGGCAGGCAGCGTGGAGCTGATCGTGCATGGCACCACCCTTGCCACCAACGCGCTGATTGAGCGGACCGGGGCCAGAACAGCCCTGATAACCAGCGAAGGCCATCGTGACACACTGGAAATGGCGTTCGAGAGCAGGTTCGACCAATATGACATTCAGGCTGACCATCGTCCTCCGCTGATTGGACGCGAACTGCGTTTGCCTGTCAGTGAGCGGATGAATTATCGCGGCGAGCCGCTGTACCCCCTCGACGAGGCTTCGGTGAGCGCGGTGATCCCCACCTTACAGAACGCGCAGATCGACAGTGTGGCCGTGGGATTGCTCCACGCCTACGCCAACCCGGCGCATGAACAGCGGGTGGCGGCCATTCTTTCCGAGGCCATGCCCGGGCTGTCCATTTCTTTGTCATCCGACGTCTGCCCCGAGATCCGGGAATATGAACGGCAATCCACCACCGTCGCCAACGCCTATGTCAAACCAATGATCGCCGGCTATCTTGCCGACCTTGAAACCCGGCTTGCGGCGCGCGGATTGCGTTGCCCCTTTCTGCTGATGACCAGCGGCGGCAGCCTAGTGACGATCGAGACGGCGTCGCAATTTCCCATCAGACTTGTCGAATCGGGTCCGGCGGGCGGCGCGATCCTGGCGGCCCATATGGCCCGGCAGCTTGGTGAGGACCGTCTGATATCCTTTGATATGGGCGGGACCACAGCAAAAATATGCCTGATTGACGATGGGGCGCCCCTGCTGAACCGCGAATTCGAGGTGGATCGCGCGCACCGGTTCATGAAGGGAAGCGGCACACCTCTGAAAATTCCGGTCATCGAAATGGTGGAGATCGGTGCCGGCGGGGGATCGATTGCCTCGGTTGACAGGCTCGACCGGATCCGGATCGGCCCGCGCAGCGCCGGTTCCAGCCCCGGGCCCGCCTGCTACGCGCGGGGGGGCACCGAAGCGACGGTGACCGATGCCAATCTGACGCTTGGAAGGCTCGACCCGGCGGGATTTGCTGGTGGGACCATGACCCTTGATGCGGCCGCCTCGGACACCGCTCTTGCCGTCCATATCGGCGACAGGCTGGCGCTTAACCCCATGGATGCAGCCCGCGGCATGATCGAAATTGTCGATGAGAACATGGCCAGCGCCGCGCGTGTCCACGCAGCGGAACGCGGACTTGACCTTGAAGGGCGCACCATGATCGCCTTTGGTGGCGGGGCCCCGCTTCACGCCGCGAGGCTGGCCGCAAAACTTGGCATCGACCGGATCATCGTGCCGGCGGATGCCGGCGTTGGCTCGGCCGTGGGCTTTCTGCTGGCCCCGGCGGCGTATGAAGTTGTCCGGAGCAGATATGTCAGGCTTGCCGATCTGGACAGCAAAAGCCTGACCTCCCTTCTTGGCGAGATGGAAGCCGAGGCGACATCCATCGCAGGTCTTGCCGCCCCGGACGCCGATCTGACCGTTATCCGCCACGGCTACGCCCGTTATGTCGGCCAGGGTCATGAGATCAAGATCGAACTGCCGGACGGCCCGTTCGATGACCGGTCCGGCGACGCCATACGCGCCAGATTCGAGGCGGCATACAAAGCCGCGTTCGGTCTTCTGGTCCCGGGGATGGAAATCGAAATTTTGACCTGGTCGCTGATCGCCAGCGCCGACACCACGGCCGGCGCGAAATCCAGTCCCCGGGACATCCCCCCCCAGGGCAATTCCCTTGGCAATCATAGGGCTGGCACCCCAGATGACCGGTCCGATCCGGCTGAACGCCAGCTGTTCGACCCGGGCTCACCCGACCCCCTCACGGCCAGCGTGACTGACCGGCACCGAATCATCGGCAGGCTGCCAGGCACGGTGATTATCGAGGAGCCCCAGACAACGACGATCGTTCCAGCCGGATGGAGCGCCGAGGTGAACAAAACCGGTGATCTGGTCCTCACGCGGGACGGGTCCAGCGCCTTGGTGACTGCCAGCGCTGGCGTTGCCGAGGGGATACGCTATCAGGTTCTCTGGGATCGGCTGATTTCGGTTGTCGAGGAACAGGCATTGGCGATCATGCGCACTGCCTTTTCAACGTCGGTTCGTGAGTCCGGCGACCTTTCGGCAGGCGTCTTCGACCCGAACGGGCGGATGCTGGCACAGGCCGTCACTGGCACGCCGGGACATGTCAACGCGATGGCAGCGTCGGTTGGACACTTCCTGAAGAAATATCCTGCCGCCGATATGCAGCCGGGCGATGTCTATGTGACCAATGACCCGTGGCTGGGCACCGGCCATCTGTTCGACTTCACCGTCGTGACGCCGGTGTTTCTCGACGACATCATGGTCGGGCTGTTCGCCTCGACGGTCCATGTCGTGGATATCGGCGGCATCGGATTCAGTCCCGACAGCGGCCAGATTTTCGAAGAAGGGCTGTGCGTCCCCATCATGCCGCTCTTTTCGCGGGGCCAGGCCAACAAGCAATTATTCGAGATCGTCCGCGCGAATGTGCGCGAACCTGAACAGGTTGTCGGCGATCTCTATTCGCTCGCTTCAAGCAACGATGTCGGCGCCCGCCGATTACGCGTCCTGATGCGCGAGGCCGGACTCGGCGATCTTGACGCGCTGGGCGACCATATCATTTCCACCTCACGCCGGACAATGCAGGCGGCCATCGGGCGTCTACCATCAGGTGTGTTCGAAAACAGCATGACCGTTGACGGCTATGACAGGCCAGTCACCCTTCAGGCCAGAATGGAAATTCATCCCGACAGGATCACCGTTGACTATGCGGGCACATCGGGGACCTCCGCCTTCGGGATCAATGTTCCGCTTACCTACACCTGCGCCTATACGGCATTCGGCCTTCACTGCCTCATCGGCGGCGGCGTTCCCAACAATGCAGGATCACTGGCCGCCATCGAGGTGACAGCACCGTCCGGGTCGATTCTGAACGCCCCACGTCCCTGCGCGGTCAATGTACGCAATGTCATAGGTCAGATGCTGCCCGATGTTGTTCTTGGCTGTCTTGCCAAAGCCCTGCCGGGACAGGTTCCCGCCGAAGGCAGTTCCAGCCTGTGGAACCCGATGCTGTCCGGTGGGCATGGCGTTGTGGGTCCAGCCAGCTATGGCGATGCGACGCCCTTTGCGGTGACCATCTTCCATGCCGGCGGCACCGGCGCGCGGCCAGGCAAGCCGGGACTGTCCGCCACCGCCTTTCCATCCGGCGTGCGCGCCACCTCAGTCGAGGTCACTGAATCGATCGCGCCGGTGATCTACCGCCGCAAGATGTATCGCGACGGTTCGGGAGGCGCGGGCAGATGGCGCGGCGGTGATGGACAGATTATCGAAATCGAGCATAGCGAGGGAGCCCCCTTCGCCGTTTTCGCCCTGTTCGATCGTATTGAACACCCGGCCCGCGGCCGTGATGGTGGTCTGGCAGGAATTGGCGGATGCGCCTACCTTTCAGACGGGAGCAGATTGAAGGGAAAAGGCAAACAGGTCGTCCCGGCTGGCCTCAGCCTCATACTCGAGTTGCCCGGGGGTGGCGGGCTTGGCACGGGTGAAGAACAATGATGAACGTCCTTGTGCCGACCGCGCTGTCAGGCCTTTTCACGGCGCCACATAACGCAGATATTTGGCAAGCCTCGCGTTGAATGCGCCGCACGCCACCACTCTCATGATCGCAGCAGGCCACTGTCATTATGGGAATGACAGGATACGGGCACCCGGTTCCAGTAAACGCAGGACTAGCCGCTGAACGCCCCCGCAACCGTCGCGAAATCGCGGCATTCGGGAACGGGGCTGAGCACCCGGCCATCGCTCAGATGCTGCAACAGATTGTCGATGACAAGATTGCCCATGGCGCGCCGGGTTTCGACTGTCGCGCTTCCGATATGCGGCGTCAGCACAACGTTCTTCATGCTGAAAAGAGCTTCCGGAACATTCGGCTCACCCTCGAAAACATCAAGGCCTGCGGCGCCGAGCCGCCCGTCTTCCAGCGCCGCGACAAGCGCTTCCTCGTCGACCACGGACCCGCGCGATACGTTAACCAGCATCCCCTCGGGACCAAGGGCCTCAATCACCTCACGGCTCACGAGGCTGCGCGTGTTGGCACCGCC
>JBMHCH010000127.1:0-19401 GCA_049890015.1 Puniceispirillaceae bacterium (SeqCode) | reverse complement strand
GGGCGTCCGCTCAGCGCCCGCCATATCACCTATGCCCTCGATGACGTCATCTATCTTGCCGAAATGTATCCAGAGCTGCTGGCGCAGCTGGAACAGCGCGGCCGGGCCGGATGGCTCGTCGATGAAAACGCCAAGCTTGTCGATCCGGCGACCTATCACACCGCCCCGGAGGATGCCTGGAAACGGATCAAGATCCGCAACATGAAACCGGCGGCCCTGCGCCGGATGATGCATCTTGCCGCCTGGCGCGAGACCGAGGCGCAGAAACGCGACCTTCCCCGCAACCGCATCCTCCGCGATGAGACAATCCTCGATCTGGCCGGCACAAATCCGTCGAACACACAGGATTTCGGCAAGATCCGCAATTTTCCGGGCGGGGCAAACGGGAAGCTTGCACGGCCGGTGCTCGAGGTTCTTCGCATGGTCGCGGACATGCCCGACAGCACGCTTCCGGACGCAAAGTCTGAAGCAAGGACGCCAAAGCCGCCGGCAGCCGTCATGGAGCTGCTTCGCGTGCTTCTCAAGCACATCACCGATGATCAGGACATCGCTCCTCGGCTCGTCGCCTCCGCGGACGAGCTGGAGGCGCTGGCACTTGACGATGAAGCGCCGATCCGCGCGCAAAGCGGGTGGCGGCACGAGATTTTCGGTGCCGCCGCGCTCCGCCTGAAGCACGGCAAGATCGCGCTTGCCGCCGATGGCAAGAAGGTACGGGTGATTGATCTCTAGCCCGCTCCGCGCGCTTTCTACAGGGTGCTGTTGAAGCTGCCGCCGTCGATCAGGATATTCTGCCCCGTCAGATAGCCGGAATGCGCGCTGCACATCCATGCGCAGGCAAAACCGAACTCTTCGATCTCGCCAAGGCGCTTGGCCGGATTGCGCTGTTCGAACGTGTCACGCACCTCGGCCGGGGTGCGGCCCTCTTTCTTCGCTGTATTGGCGATCAGGGACTCAATGCGGTCAGTGTTGAACTGTCCCGGAAGAAGACCGTTCACAGTCACATTGTGCTGTGCCACCTGACGCGCCAGCCCGGCACAGAACCCGGTGAGCGCGGCGCGCGCGCCGTTTGACAGCCCAAGCTGGGCGATCGGCGACTTCACCGACCCTGAAGTGATGTTGACGATGCGCCCGAAGCGGTTCTCGATCATCGGATCGACGACGGACTTGATCAGGTCGAAGGCCGCAAGCATGTTGGCATCCAAGGCTGTGATCCAGGTCTCACGCGTCCAGTCGCGAAAATCGCCTGGCGGCGGGCCACCGGCATTGTTGACAAGAATGTCGACGTGACCGGCCGCCTCAAGAACAGCGGCGCGCCCCTCTTCGGTTGTTATGTCGCTGGCGACCTCGATGACCTCGACCCCGTGGGCTGTGCGGATCCGGTCCGCGGCCGCGGCCAGGGTTTCAGGCGTTCTGCCGTTCATCACAAGGCGCGCGCCCACAGCGCCAAGGGCGTCGGCGCATCCGTAGCCAAGCCCTTTGCTAGAAGCGCAGACCACAGCGGTCTTCCCGGCAATTCCAAAATCAAGCATTCAGCTGTCCTCCATCTATGTGTCTGTCGGCTATGTGTCTGTCGGCTATGTGTCTGTCGGCAATTCCGGCTGACGCGCATGCGCACCATCGGCAAATTCCATCATGATATCACGCGCCAGCGGCAAGGTGAGGTTGCGACGCTCGGCAAGTGAGCGCCTGTCCATGGCGGCAGCGACTGTCTGCACCGCCTGGAAGCTGCGTTCCATCCGCGATACCATGTAATCCAGCACGGGAACGGCGACAGCAAGCTGCCGGTCGGCGAAATATTTTTCAAGAAGAAGGCGCAGGATCGAGTCATCTGGCGGGTCGAGTCGCGCCACCGTCACGGCGCGAAGCCGCGAGGCGAGGTCGGCAAGGGTCCATGGCATCTGCCCCGCCTCGCCATCTCCGAGGATCAGCAACGAGCCGCCATTGCTGGCTGTGCGGTTCACCAGATGGAACAGCATCTCTTCATCCCATCTGCCATCAGCAGCAACACCGTCGAGAACAAGGTGCGGCTGGTCGCCCGGCGCCTGACCGGCATCAAGCGATGTCAATGTCACGGCCCCGCTCTGCGCGCGCCAGATGGCGGCAAGATGGCTTTTCCCGCTGGCGGGCGGCCCGACAAGATTGAGGATCCGATACTGGCCAGGCCAGTCGGGCCACCGGTCAATCCAGGTGGCGGCAAGCCTGTTGCAATCGCCGACGATGAAATCGTCACGCCCTTCTGCTGACATGAACTGCAGATCAAGGGGAAGTTGCGCCATGGTTTCGAGCCGCCCTGCAGATACCGTTACAGCGGCTTGATGACATGGCTGCCATCGTCACGACTGACAAGCTGCAGGTTGTAGGCGGCCAATGCGTTGCCGATGGCGGCGTCATTGCCGACAAAGGTCAGCGAGACAAGGCCGCCGGTCATGTCGAGCTTGCGCACAACCACTTTGTCGATCACGGCAAGGGACCTGAAAGCCTCAAGCCGGGACACCCAGTCCTGCAGCCCCGCCACGGGCACCGAAACCGTGATTTCGCGTGTCTCTCCACCCTCGATTGTGTTGGCGCGGTGCCATCCGGCTTCCAGTTCGGACAGGATCTGCATTCTTGCAAAATCAAGCTGCGCGGACAGATTGTCATGAACGGGCCTGTCGACCATGCGCGCTAGGACAGTCAGCCTGTCGGCACCTGCGGTGAACAGCTCGCCGTCAACGGCAAGCATCGGCTGCGAGCCGTCATAGTCGAGCCGCGCCGTGACAAGCATGATCTGCTCTGCCCCGGCAACAGTAGCGGCACGGCGAAGGGTCACCGGATCGGCAGCGACGATATCCTCGGCTCTCAGGCTGCGTTCATTCAGGATCGTGGGGTTCAGCAGCGTGAAATCGACCAACCCATCAGCTGTCTCGACGACCTCGCGCCAGCCTGCGAGCCATTCATTGTCCTTCTGCCAGGCACGCGCGCCGTCAGGCGCAAGCCACACCGGCAACACGAGAATTCGAGGGCTTCGCAACTCTGCCCATTGAAGACCGGCCGCGCGAAATGCAGCACGCAGGCGCAGCGCGTCGAAACAGTAGTCGAGGAGGGCTATGTAACGCCCTTCGAGGCTGTTCTCCTCGGATATATGATAAAAATCAACATACTGATCTATGCTGGCCTCCATCATGAAAGAGTCAACGCCTGCCTCTGATCGCAAAAGGCGATAGAGCACCCGCCGAAAGCCGATATCAGCTGCTTCGGCGATGCCGTTTGTCTGGGCCTCTGCGGCGGTGGCCGCGACCGTATCGATGCTGATGCCGCTGACCCCGAATTGCGGTTGCGGGCACTGCTCGAACGCCGTCGCCGGAAACGCTCCTGACAGCATCATCAAAACCGCCATTACAAGGCTGGCTGGCTTCAATCGGCATATTGGGGCTATACGCATGGCATCCAGGCTTTATGATGGCGAACTCTTCGATGATGTTTTACACCAATCCGCCTCGGGCTTGCCAGCATGTCAGACAAAACTTCACCCGGAAATTCCCTCAGCTATCGTGATGCCGGAGTGGATATCGACGCCGGCGACGCGCTTGTCGGGGATATCGGGCCTGACGCGGCACGCACGCGGCGCCCCGGCGCCGATGTCGCCCTTGGCGGATTTGGCGGCCTTTTCGATTTGTCCGCAGCGGGATTTGCCGACCCTATTCTGGTGGCGGCAACCGATGGCGTGGGCACCAAGCTGGAGCTTGCAAGATCCGTCGGGCAGCATCGCGGACTTGGCATTGACCTTGTCGCCATGTGCGTGAACGACCTGATTGCGCAGGGCGCTATCCCTCTGTTTTTTCTTGACTACTTCGCCACAGGCAAGCTTGACCGCACAATGGCCGCCGAGGTGATAGCCGGAATTGCCGACGGCTGTGTCGAATGCGAAGCCGCCCTGATTGGCGGTGAAACGGCGGAAATGCCCGGCGTGTATCCGGATGGCGGGTTCGATCTGGCGGGTTTCGCTGTCGGCGCGGCAGAACGCGGCACCCTTCTGTCACGCGACATGCCCAAGGCAGGCGACATGGCAATAGCCCTTCCTTCATCCGGCGTTCACGCCAACGGATTTTCACTTGTCCGCAAGATCATCGAGGTGACCGGCACACCGCTGGATGCCGTGCTCGATGGTGTTGAGGTGCCACTTGGTGAAGCGCTTCTCGCTCCTACACGCATCTACCATCACGCGGCGCGCTGCGCCAACCGCAATGGCGGCGTAACGGGCATCTGCCATGTGACCGGCGGCGGGCTCGTGGAAAACCCGCCACGCATCTATGGCGAGGAGCTTTCATTGCAGATCGACTGCGCAAGCTGGGATCTGCCACCCATCTTCCGCTGGCTTGCAGCCGCCGGCGGCGTGGCACCGGCTGAAATGGCGCGCACCTTCAACTGTGGCATCGGAATGCTGATGTTTGTATCACCCGACAAGGCTGCGGGCTGTCTTGCAGCGCTTCGGGAAGGCCCGGAACCCGGCGCCTGGATTGCGGGCCATCTTCATCCCAGAGGTGACGGGCCAGCCGTCAGCTTCAAAGGCCAGAAACAGTGGCCAAACGCTGGGCGTCACCCCGCCTGATGCGGATTGCGGTGCTCATTTCCGGACGAGGCAGCAATATGCTGTCGCTTGCGGAAACGCTGCCGCCCGACCTTGTCACCATCTGTCTTGTTGCGGCCGATCAGCCATGTGTCGGGCTGGGTCTTGCCGCGGATCATGGCCTGTCCACCAGGCTGGTAGACCGTAAGACCTTTCGCGACAAGAACAGCCATGAAAGGGCGCTCGGCGATGCGATAGAGGAGTGCGGGGCTGATTGGATCTGTCTTGCCGGCTATATGGCCATTCTCTCGCCAGCGTTCGTCAAACGGTTCCAGAACAGGATCGTCAACATCCATCCATCACTGCTTCCCGCCTTCAAGGGGCTGGAGACGCATCAGCGCGCCCTGGATGCCGGCGCGACACGGCATGGGGCCACGGTCCATCTGGTGACGCCAGAGCTTGATGACGGGCCGATCCTGCTGCAGGCAGGGCTGGACATCCATGCCGGTGAAGACACCGGTCATCTTGCCGCGCGCGTGCTGAACCTCGAACACGCGCTCTATCCGTTTGTGATGATGTCCATAGCCAATGGAGACCTCGCTCTCAGCGGCGATACAGTCGTCTGGCGTGACCGGCAGGCCGCCCTGGCGCGCGCCGGTGCGCATGTCGTGCACACGCTTCAGCCCACGGTGTTCTGGCCCTGACCGCCATGAGCGGTCGCAAGGGCGGCCGCCACAAACTAGGAATTGATTTCAGCAAGGCCATCGGTCATAACGACAGCCACGATCCAGTGATTATCCGGGGGGAGCCAGCCATCATGGATACCAGCAATTTCGACAAGCAGGCGCATGCGCATCTGAACACCTACAGCAACTTCATGACAGGCGCGAAAATCGTCGGTGCCCTTGTCATCCTGACGCTTGTCGTCATGGCGGCGACGCTTCTGTAGCGCGGCCTGCAAAAAAATAGAGCGGCGGCGCATAACGCCGCCGCCCGGTTTTATCGATTCTTTCCAGCGGGTTATCCTCGGGCCACCAGCCAGCCGGCAGGTCAGTTAGACGACCAGTTAGACGACCAGTCAGCCTGCGATCTCGGACCCGGCGAAGAAGAAGGCAATCTCTTCGGCTGCGGTTTCCGGGGCGTCAGATCCGTGTACCGAGTTGGCTTCGATCGACTCGGCGAAGTCCTTGCGGATGGTGCCATCGGCGGCGTCTGCCGGATTGGTCGCCCCCATGACTTCGCGGTTCTTCGCGATGGCATCCTCACCTTCCAGCACCTGCAGCACGACCGGACCGGACGTCATGAAGGCGACAAGGTCGTTGTAGAAGGGGCGCTCGGCGTGAACTGCATAGAAAGCACGGGCTTCTGCCTCGCTCAGCTGCTTGCGCTTCTGGGCGACAATGCGAAGGCCGGCAGCCTCGAAGCGGGCGTTGATCTGGCCGGTCAGATTACGGCGCGTGGCGTCCGGCTTGATAATCGAGAAGGTTCTTTGAAGAGCCATGGTTTTCCCTTTGGCATGAGTTGACACGGTCATCGGCAACGGCACGAGGCGGCGCTGATCATTGCCTGGACGCCGCCTTAATAGGGCCTCGCAAGGCGGGTGACAAGACCAAATCAGGGGCGCAGAGCCCGACCTTCGCTCACCTTGCGGGACCAGGCAGGCCTATCCGCGCTGCTCCCATTTGCCGGTTTCGTCCTGCGCAAAATACCGCATGGTCATGTCATCAAGCTCACGCCAGCTTTGCCACTGGGCGCGCGCATGCGCAACCTGGGCATCGGACCGTCCATCAAACAGGTTGAACACACGCTCGAATCCAGCCATGTCGGGCCGCTCGGCCCCATGGAGCAGAAACAGGAATTCCGCGGATACCGGGTTCTCCTCAGCACCAGACATGACCCAGATGTCGGCGCGCTCAGCGCCTGGCGCATCGTCCAGACCATGCGGAAGCCATGACTCAGGATCGACCGTCCACAAGGCGTCATCGACTGCCTCAGCGGCTGGACGAGGGCACTGGACCAGCACTTTCTTGGCGGACACCTGACATTTCTTCACCAGCATGACCAGCGCTTCGTCAAGCGTCGACTGCGTCAGGTGATAGAAATCGACCTGCGGCATGGGCCTTCCCCGTCGCCTAGCTTTCCCGCGGATGGTCGAGGGTGACGGGTTGCCAGTCATCAACCATCCGGCTTAGAAGGCGCACACCATAGCCAGACCCCCCCTTCGGAACCGTGGCCGTCGATTTGTCGGACCAAGCCTTGCCAGCGATATCAAGATGCGCCCATGGCGTATTGATGATGAAACGCTCCAGGAAGCAGGCAGCGGTAATCGATCCCCCGGCCGGCCCACCAATATTCTTCATATCGGCCACATGCGACTTCAGCTGCTGATGATAGGCCTTGCCAAGCGGCATACGCCAGACAGGCTCAAGCGTTGACGTGCCGGCAGAAGACAGCTGGTCTGCCAGACCGTCGCTGTTGGTGAACATGCCGGCATATTCCTTGCCAAGCGCCACGATCATTGCCCCAGTGAGAGTCGCAAGATTGACAATGGCCTGCGGCTTGAACCTGGTCTCCGTGTAATGCAGCGCGTCGGCCAGAACGAGGCGTCCCTCGGCATCGGTATTGATGATCTCGATGGTTTTTCCGGACATGGAGGTGACAACGTCGCTTGGCCGCTGGGCATTGCCATCGGGCATGTTCTCGACCAGGCCTATGACGCCGACGACATTACGCGCCACCTTCCGGCCGGCAATCGCCATCATCGTTCCGGTCACCGCGCCTGCGCCGCCCATATCCCATTTCATATCCTCCATACCCTTGCCGGGCTTCAGCGAGATGCCGCCGCTGTCAAAGGTCACACCCTTGCCAACAAGCGCGATCGGTGCTTCCTCGGCGCCGCCACGCCAGTTCATCACGACAAGACGTGACTCGCGGCGGCTTCCCTGCCCCACACCAAGCAGCGCGCCCATGCCAAGCTCGGCCATAGCCTCTTCATCAAGCACACTTACTTCCAGCCCAAGCCTCGCCAGTTCGGAACACCGGTCCGCGAAGACCACAGGATACAGCTTGTTGGCAGGCTCAAACGCAAGGTCACGCGCCATTGCAACACCGGCCATGAGTGCAATGCGATCTGCCACGACCGGGGTATCGGCTGTCACGCTGTCCGACACCACCGTTATCTGAACCGATGCTTCACGGCTGGCTGTTTCGGTGAAATATGTCTCGAAATGATAGGCAGATGACTGCATGCCAAGCACAATATCCGCCAGCAGGTCATCCTCGATGCCCTGATCCGGCAAAAATCCGCGCTTTGACTGCAACGCCGCTACCGCGCCAAAAATCCGACCGCCAACCGCCTCGGCCGCGCTCCCCGTGACAAGTTCATCCCCGACACCGATCAGAACGACTGTCGTGGCCTCTAGATGGAGTGTAAGCGACTTGTCCGCCTCGCCGGTGAATTGCGCCGTTGCCATGGCGGCGATCACCGAGGCGGCGAGTTCCTTGTCGAGGGCCGGGTACAGGCCTCCCTTGGCGCCCACGAGGCATACAAGGGCAGGATCACCTTCAGGTGCGGTGGTGGAGAATGTCAGGTCAAGTTTGGATGCCATGTCTATATCCTGTCGAATAGATCGTGGTGGTGGGTCAGGAACGATCCGGGACCGCGGTTAGATCAGCTTTCGCCATGAAATGTCAAACCGGCGCTCGCAACACATTCCGGCCACACCGATGTCATAGCTTTTGCGTTTATTGTCTTCCATATGGTAATCATGCCCTCGGAATCTCAAGAGGACGACATGCAGTTCGACCGCTACCTTTTCGCCCAGATGCTGCGCACGGCTTTCGCCGTGAGTCTTACGCTGGTCGGAATCATGTGGCTGTTCCAGACGATCCGTATCCTCGAGCTTGTGATCAATCGCGGCGCGCCCTTGACCGACTTTCTGGTGATGTCGGTAACGGTCATTCCCCTATGGCTCACGGTGGCGCTTCCCATCGGCACCTTCATCGGCGTGATCTGGGTTTTTCACCGGTCCCTTGCCGACCGGGAGCTTCTGGTCGCGCAGGCCAGTGGTCGCAGTGCGCACCAGCTGGCGCGCGCGCCGGTTGCGCTTGGCCTGCTTACCACAGCCTTTCTTGTGTTCAATTCCGTGGTGCTGCTTCCGTTCTGCTTCAGCATCTACAAGCAGATCCAGTTCAAGCTAAGGAATACCATTCCCACGGTGATGCTGCAGGACAATGTGTTCATCGATGTCGTCGATGGCATGACCATGCTCATCGGCAAGAAGTATGATGACGGATTCGCCGAGGATGTTTTCATCCATGACGAACGCGGCGACGGGGCTGTTGTGACGATGACAGCCAGTGTCGGACGATTTGTCGAAAAAGACGGACAGCCTGCGGTCATCCTTCAGGATGGTCAGAGGGTCGAGCTGACACAGACAGGTGAAGCCGGAGCAACGCTGCTGTTTGACACACACACTGTGTTCATTTCCCCGAAGGATCGTCGACAGGCCACCCGCATGCCGATCGAGATGAATGAGGACAGTATCTCCAACCTTCTCGACCCTTCGAAATCTCCGTCTGAGGTCTATGTCAACCAGAGAGTGGCAGAAGGCCATTACCGGATCGCCTCGCCGTTGCTGTCCCTTGCGCTGGGTCTCATTGCCAGCGCTGGTGTTCTCTTCGGTCAGATACGCCAGGCCACATGGTCACGCCGGACATTCATGACAGTCATCCTGGGCGTTGGATGCATCGCCGCGCTGGTATCATCGCGGTCGCTGGCAACCCAGTTTTCCGATCTGCGGTCGCTGATTTATGTGAGTATGGTCCTGCCTGTGGCGATCGCTTACGGCATGATCCTGTGGCCCACGCACCGCGCAGGACGAACGCAAATGTCAGAGCGGCAGGGAGCCGCCACATGATTGGCGCGGCCCCCTTCGGCATCATGTTCCGCTATTTCGGGCTTCGCTATCTGGGCTGGCTGATGGTCAGCATCATAGGCCTCGCCTCGACGGTGACACTGATCCAGGCCATTGAGCTGGCGCGCCGTGCCAGCACCAAACTCCAGGACGGCCAGAGCATCAACATCGTCGGCATGTCTCTGCTCAATCTGCCGTCAGTCATCGAACTCACCCTCCCCATTGCGCTGATTGCCGGGTCGATGCTGTGTTTTGAAACCTGGAACAGGTCGAACGAATTCATCGTGAGCCGCGGGTTCGGGCGTTCCATATGGGCAATCCTTAGTCCGGCAAGCTGCTCTGCCGGCATCGTCGGATTACTGTTCGTGGCTCTTGTCAATCCGATTGGTTCGCTGACGTCACGTGAATATGAGGCGCGTATGGGCGAGCTCTTCGGCAGCGGGCAGCAACGCCTGTCAGTCTCTGCGGACGGCATTTGGCTTCGCGACACCCAGCCGAGAGGCCAGTTCATCATCAATGGGGATATGCTGGATGTCGAAACGGCGCGGATCATCAATCCGATGATTTACTCCTTCAACGCCGACAATGCTCTGGAACTCAGAATTCAGGCACATTCGATGCAGCTGACCGACACGGGATGGATGATCGAGGGGGCAACACTGTGGACCACCGAGGGTGAGCGGAGCGACAAAGGAATGATGATGATGCCGAGCGGGCTTGCCGCGCTCGATCTCGGCCTGTCCAGCGAGCCGCCAAACACCATCGCCTTTGTGTCACTTCCCGCTTTCATCAAGCTTCTGGAAAGCGCTGGACTTCCCACGATCGATCATCGCATGCATTTCCACAAGCTTCTGTCGCTGCCTTTCCTGATGATCGGCCTGGCGATGCTCAGCGCCCGCGCCACACTGACGAACATGTCCCGAGGACGGCGCGCGCGGCTGTTCACCCGCGGCATCATCATCGCAGTATCGGTATTCCTGTTCTCCCACTTCATGCAGGTCCTCGGCACATCACTGCGTCTTCCCGCCATTGTCGCTGCCTGGGCACCTGCCATCATTGTCACAACCCTTGGTGCCATCCTTCTGGCGCGCATGGACGAAGCCTGAAAGCAAGCAACATGCCCTTCCCGTTCAAATCCCTGCTGTTCTCCGGTCTGTCGGCGATTGCCCTTGCTGTCTCTCCGGCAACCGCGCAGATCAGCATAACCGCCACGGTGAATGGCAAGCCCATCACCAACTATGATATCGAGCAGCGTGCGCTCTTTCTCGGCTATGCGACGAATATCGAGGTCACAGAACAGAATCGCGACAGATTGTTTGAAGACGCGCTTCAACTCATCATTGACGACAAGCTGCGCCTCGAAGCTGCCAGGACGCTGATCAGCAATGTGGAGGCAAGCGTGCTGCCGCAGGCCCGCGACTTCATCAACCAGAATTTCGGAACCGACGGGCTGTCAGGCAATCGGGCGCTCAAGGGTGTCGGGATTGACCCGATGACAGTCCAGGAAAAATACGTCAGTGACCTTGCCTGGTCGAATTATGTCAGCACGAGATTCGCCGACAAGTTCACGGCGATCGAGGGCCGGATTGATGACGAGTTGGATCGCATCAGACAGAACGCGGCAAAGCCCCAGTTGAAACTGGCGGAAATCGTCCTGACTCCGAGCCCGGTTCGCACGCTGGAGCAGACCAAGGAGCTTGCCGACGAAATGGTCGCCGCCATCAGGAAAGGCGCAAGTTTCACCGAGATCGCGCGCCAATATTCTGTCGCGGGCAGTGCCAGCCGGGGCGGCGATGTCGGTTGGGCGATGACAGAAAAGCTGCCGAAGGTCTTTCGTGATGCGATGGACGGCCTTGCAAATGGTGAGGTCACCGAACCGCTTGTACTGGACGGCGCGGTCTACATCCTGCGCCGCAATGGTGAACGCAAGAATGGTCTTGTTGACAGTTCGGAGTCGCGGGTCTGGCTGGCGCGGGCGATCCTGCCTGTGGCTGCCGATGCGTCCGATGCCGACAGGCTCGAGGCCGGGGCGAAAATCGAACGTGATACCGAAGGGATGCAGGGGTGTGATGCGCTGGAAGCACTCAACACCAGCTACGGGGCCGATGCCGTAGCGAGACTTGACAACATGCTGATCGCCGACCTTGCGCCGCAGATGCAGAAGCTGATCGCCTCGCTGGACGCCGGCATGCCGTCCGAGCCGCTTGCCTTCGCAGAGGGTGTGGCCGCGATGATGGTATGTCGCATAGAAGAGCCGCAGATCATACTCCCGTCGCGTGACGACATCCGCCAGGTGCTTATCGACAAGACATTCGGAAGCCTGAGTGAGCGTCACCTTCTGCGGTTGCGCCGCACGGCGGTCATAGAACGACGTGACAGCTGATGGCAGGCGGGGCGCCACATCGCGGCGCTGAGGCGCCGGTGATCCTGACACCCGGGGACCCGGCAGGCATTGGCGCGGAAATCAGCCTGAAAGCCTTCGCTGGCGGCTGCCGCGACTTCCTGCTGATGGAAGACCCGGACAGGCTTGCCGGCCTCGCAGAGAAGCTGAGACTCGACATTCCGCTCCGCCCTGTCGACATGCCAGACACTCAAGGTGCGGCAGATGAAACCGCTCTCGGCGTCATCCCGCTGTCATGGCCGGAGCCTCCGGTCCCGGGACGGGCGGACCCGCGAAACGCCCCGGTCGTGATCGAGGCCATCGCAAGGGCGGCCGAATGGGCGCAAAATGGCAAGGCTGCCGGCATGGTCACCAATCCTGTCAATAAGGCGGTTCTCACGTCAGCCGGCTTTGGCCACCCCGGACACACAGAGTTTCTGGCGTCGATGTCGCCGTCAAGGCCGGGCGCGCCGGTGATGATGCTGGCAGGGGACGGGATTCGCGTGGTGCCGGCTACGGTGCACATTCCGCTTCGCGAGGTCGCCGGGCAGCTCAACACGCAGGCCCTGATCGACAAGGGGCGGATCCTGGGCCATGCGCTTCGCCGCTATTTCGGGTGCGAGAAGCCGCGAATCGCGGTTTGCGGGCTGAATCCGCATGCTGGCGAAGACGGCCAGTTCGGAGATGAGGATCAAAGCATCATCGCACCTGCTGTCACCGCGCTGTGCGACGAGGGCTTCGCTGTCACGGGTCCGCATTCGGCAGACACGCTGTTCCACAGACGGGCCCGCGAAACCTACGACGCGGTCATCGGCATGTATCATGATCAGGTGCTGATCCCGCTGAAGACAATCGATTTCGACGGCGGCGTGAATGTGACGCTTGGGCTTGATTTCATCCGGACCTCTCCCGATCACGGCACCGCCTATGACATTGCTGGCACCGGCGTTGCCCGGCCCGACAGCCTGATGGCGGCAGTCAGACTGGCGCGGCACATGGCCCTGCACGACAATGACGGGGGATGACGCCATGGATGGCGGCCGGTTTGACAACAGCGCCATAGACGCATTGCCACCCTTGAAGCAGCTTGTCGCGGCGCTCGACATGCGCGCCCGCAAATCGCTTGGCCAGAATTTCCTGTTCGACCTCAATCTTACGCGGCGAATCGCGCGCAGCGCCGGGCGCCTTGACGGCACCACCATCGAGGTCGGTCCGGGGCCTGGCGGGCTGACGCGCGCGCTTCTGCTTGAGGGTGCCGAGAGCGTCATCGCGGTCGAAAAGGATTTTCGGGCGGCTGATGTCCTGTCCTCGCTTCTTCATGCCGCCGGAGACAGGCTGGAGCTGAGGGAGGGGGACGCTTTGAAAACCCCGCTGTGGGAGCTTGGCAGCGCGCCCCGCAGGATTGTCGCCAACCTTCCCTACAACATCGCCACGACATTGCTGATTCAATGGCTTGGCCAGGCAACCGCCTTCGAGACATTGACCTTGATGTTCCAGCGGGAGGTGGCTGAACGCATCACCGCGCAGCCAGGCGACAGCGCCTACGGACGGCTGAGCATCCTGACCGGCTGGATTGCCGATTCCGCTATCCTGTTCGACATTCCGCCAGAGGCCTTTGTGCCGGCGCCGAAAATCATCTCATCGGTGGTCCAGATCAGGCCATTGGCCGCGCCACGCTTTGCGTGTGACCGCACGGCGCTCGAGACAGTCACCCGGATTGCCTTTGGCCAACGCCGGAAAATGCTTCGCGCCTCGCTCAAGCCGCTTGGCGGGGAGAGCCTGCTGAGAGATGCGGGAATCGACCCGCAATGCAGACCTCAGGATCTCGATATCGAGGCGTTCTGCCGTCTTGCCCGCGCCATCTCCTGATAATCCTGACGAGGCGTTCAGCCGTCCTCTGACTGCAAGGTGCGAACAAAATCCGTCATGCCGACCTGCCGGTCCCGCTTCAGCCGCTCGCCGGCCAAAATGGCGGTTACGGCGCGAACCGACTCATCAAGATCCTCATTGACCACGATGTAATCATATTCACGGTAATGGCTGATCTCGTCAGACGCCTTGGCCATACGGTCCTGTACGACCTCGTCGCTGTCCTGCGCCCGCGAGACAAGGCGCTGGCGAAGCGCCGCGCGCGATGGCGGCAGGATGAAGACAGATACCAGGTCGGCGCGCGCCGCGTTGGCCACCTGCTGCGTTCCCTGCCAGTCGATATCGAACAACACGTCACCGCCATCTTCCAGCACTGACATCACATCGGCCTTGGGGGTGCCATAGGAATTTCCGAAAACAGTGGCGTATTCGAGGAAAGCGTCCTGTTCCACCATTCTGTCAAACCGGCTCTGATCGACGAAATGATAGTCGCGGCCGTCGACTTCGTTAGGGCGCGGAGGCCGCGTTGTCGCTGACACCGACAGGGAGAGATTTTTATCTTCCGCCAGAATGCGGCGTGCAATAGAGGTCTTTCCGGCACCTGACGGCGAGGAAAGGACAAGCATCAGTCCGCGGCGACCGATCATGTGTGGTGTCGCCCCCCCGTCTGTCATTCTGTCCGTCATGGTGTCCGCCCTGTGTGTCAATTCTCAGGTTACCTGAGCCCGGCATCGCGCTGTGCCTTGCGATATAGTCTTACATTCCTGTTGTGTTCGTCCAGCGTCCTTGCAAAGCGCAAGCCGCCCTTGCCATCGGAGACGAAATAGAGGTTCTTCGTCTTCGCCGGCGTCATCACGGCATCGATAGCATCCTGGCTGGGATTGCAGATCGGTGTCGGCGGCAGACCGGAGATGACGTAGGTGTTGTAGGGTGTGTCCCGCTTCAGGTCGGATCGCCGGATGACACGCCCCTCACCACCCTCGACCCCGTAGAGAACGGTCGGATCCGACTGCAGTCGCATTCCGCGCTTCAGCCTGTTGACAAAGACGCCGGCCACCTCGCGCCGATCCGCGCTGTCTCCTGTCTCAAGCTCGACGATCGAGGCGAGGATAAGCGCCTCCTGACGCGTCTTGAGCGGCAGATCCCGGTCGCGTTCCGCCCAGGCCTCAACCAGCATCATCTCGCGCGTTTCCTGCATCCGTTCGAGGATGGCGTCGCGCGCCGTGCCATGGGTGTAGAAATAGGTTTCCGGAAGGATGCTTCCCTCTGGCACATCAACCGTAACCTTGCCGGAGAAATTGTCGTCGCCTGCTATCATCCTGACGATGTCCGCTGATCGCAATCCCTCGATAACGGTTATGCGTCGCTGATGGCTGCGTCCGGCATGGATGATCTTCATTACCTGCCACAGGCTGGCCCGCGCCGGAATTTCGAACTCCCCTTCCTTCGGAACGAAACCCGAGCCCGCCAGGATACGCGCGGCGTCATAGTGATAGAGGTCCCGGATCACGCCGGCGCGGTGCAACTCCCACCTGATGGTGGCATGGCCGTCACCAGGGGCTATGCGGACAAGTACAGGACTGTCATGCGGGCCGTCTGCCTCGATGATCAGCCTGTCGACAGCGAGCCATGTTCCGCCGATTGCGGCGGCAAGCAGGCCAAGCAGCACCACCGACCGGATCATGTACCGGACGGCGGCATGAAGCATCAGGTCACCTCGCCGATGATCAGCGAGGCATTGGTTCCCCCGAAGCCGAACGAGTTCGACATGGCGTTGCGAACCTCGCGCTTGCGGGTCTTCAGCGGAACCAGATCGAAATCGGCGACAGCATCCTCAGGATCGTTCAGGTTCAATGTCGGCGGCAGGTCACCGGTCTGCACGGCCTTGATCGAATAGATGGCCTCGATCGCCCCGGCCGCCCCCAGAAGATGCCCGGTTGCGCTTTTCGTGGAGGACATCGAGACATCGCCGACAGCATCGCCGAGAAGGCGACGCACGGCGCCAGCCTCGATCAGGTCGCCAAGCGGCGTGGACGTGCCATGCGCATTGACATAGTCGATCTCCTCCGGCGCGAGGCCGGCACGCTTCAGCGCGGCCTGCATCGCCCTGAAACCGCCATCGCCATCTTCGGCCGGCGCGGTGATGTGATAGGCATCACCCGACATGCCATAGCCCTTTACCTCGGCATAGATGGTCGCGCCACGCGCGCGCGCATGTTCAAGCTCCTCGAGAACAACAATGCCGGCGCCCTCGCCCATGACGAAGCCGTCCCTGCCCTTGTCCCACGGGCGCGAGCCCTGCTGCGGCGAGTCGTTATATCCTGTGGACAGGGCCCGCGCGGCGGCGAACCCGGCCATCCCGATACGGCATACCGCGGCTTCAGCGCCGCCAGCCACCATGACATCAGCATCGTCGAGGGCGACCATCCGCGCCGCATCGCCAATGGCATGCGCGCCAGTGGAACAGGCAGTGACCACAGCGTGGTTCGGACCGCGGAACCCGTATTTGATTGATACGTGACCCGACACAAGGTTGATCAGCGCCGAAGGAATGAAGAACGGGCTGATCCGGCGGGTGCCGCGTTCATTCATCAGCTGGTCAGTCTGCACGATGGTCTCAAGACCGCCGATGCCGGACCCGATCATGACACCTGTGCGGTTCTGCGACTCGGCGTCCTCGGGCATCCAGCCGGAATCCTCCACGGCCAGCTGGGCGGCGACAATGCCTAGCTGGATGAAGCGGTCCTGCCGGCGCTGTTCGCGCGGATCGATGAAATCGTCGAGGTTGAGACCACCAGGCTCGTGAGCTTCCGGCACCTGGCCAGCAATCTGGCAGGCAATGTCGTCAACTTCAAAATTCGCAATGCGGTCGATGCCGCTCTTTCCGGCAAGGATCTGGGACCAGTTGTGATCGACCCCGACACCAAGCGGTGTGACCATCCCAAGACCGGTGACAACTACGCGACGCACGTTTCTCTCCTGACCTGGAAGCAATTAAGCCAAAAATACGCCAGCCCCCGAGCTACGTCCACCACTGAGGCAGATGTTCGGGGGCCGGAGATAAGATTGAAAGCCGAGTTAAGCGGCGTTTTCTTCCAGGAAGGACACAGCGTCCTTCACTGTCAGGATGCGCTCGGCTGCATCGTCGGGGATCTCGACACCGAACTCTTCCTCGAATGCCATGACCAGCTCAACGGTGTCGAGGCTGTCCGCACCGAGGTCATCGATGAAGCTTGCGCCGTCGACAACCTTGCCGGCATCGACGCCAAGATGTTCCACCACAATGTTACAAACACGATCAGAAATATCGCTCATGAAAGCCCCCTTTACGAAGGTTGGAGGTAGGCCGCAAAGGGCCCGGGAATTCCAAGTTGGCGGCACTTAACATGTTTTTCTGGAGTGCGCCACCCTTAATCACTCTCAGCTGTGCCGTGTTGACCGCGCATTGCCGGCGGCTGCCACAAAGCCTTGCCAAAACGGCCTACAGCATCGCCATACCGCCATTCACATGGATCGTTGATCCTGTGATGTAGGATGCTTCGTTGCTTGCAAGGAAGGTCACCGCCGCGGCAACCTCTTCAGCGCTGCCAAGCCGGCCCATCGGCACCCGACCAAGAAGAGCCTCCTGCTGGGAATCGCCAAGCGCATCAGTCATAGGTGTCTCGATAAAGCCCGGAGCCACAGCATTGACCGTGATGCCGCGGCTGGCGACTTCGGCTGCCAGCGCCTTGCTGAAGCCGATCATGCCGGCCTTGGACGCAGCGTAGTTGGCCTGTCCCGGATTGCCGATGACGCCAACAATGGACGACACCGAGATGATTCGCCCATGACGCGCCTTCATCATCGAACGAAGCGAGGCGCGCGCCAGCATCATGGCTGCGGTCATGTTGACGTTCAGCACGTCATCCCATTCCTCGTCCTTCATCCGCATAGCCAGATTGTCGCGGGTAATGCCTGCGTTGTTCACCAGAATGGAAACCGGTGCACCAGCCGCTTCGCCAGCGGCATCAATCAGCCCTGCGGCCTCTTCACGACTTGACAGGTTGGCTGTAACCACATGTGACCGATCACCAAGCTCGCCGGCAAGCTCGGCAAGTCGCGCAGCCCTTGTTCCGTGAAGAACGACACCAGCACCGCTGGCATGAAGGGCGCGGGCTATGGCTGCGCCGATCCCGCCGCTTGCGCCTGTGATCAGCGCGATATTGCCAGATAGATCAAACATGGTGAATTCCTCTTAGATGATGGTATTTGGCAGGTACAACACAACCCGATCCCCGCACGCCGATCCCCGCACGCCGAGACTACAGATGTGCAAGGACAGAATCCAGATCGGCAGGTCCATCCAGATTGACGATGTGCATGTCGTCCAGGGTGCGCTTGACCAGGCCGGACAGCACCTTGCCGGTGCCAAGCTCGACAAAGCAGCCAACGCCCTCTTTCTGCGCGGCAAGCAGCGTTTCACGCCAGCGAACACGTCCCGTGACCTGCTGGACAAGATTGGCGCGGAGCTGGTCCGAATCGGTTTCACCCGCAGCCGTGACGTTGCAGATCACAGGCACAGCCGCATCTTCCATCGAAGCGTCCCGAAGCGCCGATGCCATCGCATCAGCGGCAGGCTGCATCATCGCACAGTGAAAGGGCGCGCTGACAGGAAGCTTGATGGCGCGGCGGATACCTCTTTCCTTTGCAGCTTCGATGGCATGATCCACTGCGGCAACGGCTCCGCTGACGACGATCTGCCCCGGAGCATTGTCATTGGCAAGCTGGATGACGCCCGCATCAGCTGAGTCGGATACAATCTCGTCGATCAGTGCTTCATCGGCCCCGAGGATGGCAGCCATGGCGCCTTCGCCCGGTGGCACCGCGCCCTGCATGCTGTCACCCCGAAGCCGAAGCAACCTTGCCGCATCGCCTATGGCAAGCGTCCCGGCAGCGGCCAGCGCGGAATATTCGCCAAGCGAGTGGCCGGCAACAAACTGTGCAAGCTCCTCAACCGGCTTGCCAGTGGCATCCTTCAGAACAGCAAGGGCGGCCATAGATGCCGCGAACAGCGCCGGCTGCGCATTGCGGGTGAGGCGCAGTTCCTCTTCAGGCCCGTCCTGCATCAGGGCGAACAGATCCTCGCCGAGCGCATCATTAACCTCGTCAAAGACAGCGCGTGCTTCTGGAAAGGCATCTGCCAGCGCACCGCCCATGCCGACCACCTGCGATCCCTGACCCGGGAACTGGAAAAGAATTTTGCCCGCCATCTCATAATCCCCTGATGCGCTCTGATGCCGTCCTAACAGGTGGCGCGGAGCTATTCCACAGTTGTGTGGCCACGTCAATGACGGCGGAATCTGGCGAAATTATGCCGCCGCGCACAAGGCAGGACCACAGCGACTATTAACTTGCACCTCAGCCAGCTTCGTGTATGTTGCCGTCTGCGTGGGATCGGCTTTCTGCCGACGAACGCCTACATCACTGAAATGATCCTTGCCGGGAAACCGGTTGGTCCGGCGCGAAAGGCGCCAGACAATGAGCCAGAAGGAGATACGCATGCGCTTGTATGAAAGCGTTTTCATCGCGCGTCAGGATATTTCGTCCAGTCAGGTCGAAACCATGGCCGATGAATTTGCCGGCATCATCACCAATGCCGGTGGTAAAATCCACAAACGTGAATATTGGGGTCTGCGGTCGCTTGCCTATCG
>JBMHCH010000126.1:0-6207 GCA_049890015.1 Puniceispirillaceae bacterium (SeqCode) | reverse complement strand
CTTGGCCGGCTGGGTCGGCCATTACATCGTTAGCCAACTTTAGTCAAAGAACGGCAAACCGCCTTTCGCTGACATAGCGTGACATTGGTCACCCCAGTTCGCCACTAGCCTGGGAAATCAAAAGGCAGGGTTACATGGCGCAGCAAAGTGCAAGTGAACGCTCGGCGGTCAAGCTGTTCGATGCTTACATCCACCAGGGCATCGACGCCGAGAACGCTATCGTGCTGGTCAGAGCCAGCCTTGGTCTTTCCAAAAGAGACGTCGAAGACGCCTTGCAAAAGGGCGCCCGGCAGAATGGGCCTGAAACTAAAGACCCCCGAACTGCCTTTTGACCTTCAACTCCTGTTGAATCATGAGTTTTTCAGCGAATTGCATATGTTCCAGCATAACGTCCCTTGCCACCGGACCATTTCCGGCTCTCAGCGCTTTCAAAACACGAAGTTGGTACTCTCGTCCCTTTGACAACAATTCACGGTTCGCTGGCTCAAACAAACGTCTTCCAGTGGTAACTTCCGACAATGTGTCAGCCATGAATCTGATTATGAAACCGAGAAGCTGGTTGTCGGATTGTTCCGCAAGCTTCGCATGAAAGGTGAGCGCAATCTCATGATGACGACGGTCTTCCTCCGCGTTGCCGGGCGGCTCCGCATACTCGTCCGTTATGGCCTTCAGCTCATCCAGCACGTCGTCAGAAAGCTTGCCAGCAAGAGAGTAGACCAAATCAGGCTCAAGCTGCTTCCTGAGCTGGTAGATGTCCTGGATCGTCAGATCCCGGAAATAGAAATAGTTGGCAAGCAGGGCCCTCGTCCTTGCTTCTGACACCTCATGCACGAAACAGCCGCCACCGGGGCCCGTACGTGTCTTCAGCAGACCCTGGGCCTCGAGAATCCGCATCGACTCGCGTATCGTCCCCTTCGAATGACCGTAGCGCTCCATGAGTTCTGCTTCCGATGGAAGCTTGTCCCCCGGACGCATGCCCTCGGCAACGACCCAATGTTTGATCGCCTCCGCCACGCGAAGAGGCTTGCTGCCCCGCTGGCCATCATTTTTCTCAATCTTCATCTGCAAAGTGGCAGGCGACATGGGCTCCGGCCTTTGTTTTGTGAAGCGTGGGGTTCAGGTTCATGCAAATGTCACCAGAATTTGCACAGCGCGCGCGAAAAGCACACCCGTGCGGCGGGTTGAGGGGATCGGGAAGTTCGCCTTGAGTTTCGGCAAATATGGCATCTCCCCTGCGCGGCACGGTGCTGGCAAGCAGATTTGTATAGGGATGCGCCGCGCTCGCAAAGATGGAATTTGCCGCTGCCACCTCGACAACTTCGCCAAAATACATCACTGCCACACGGTCGCAGAAGGCTTCAACGACGGCAAGATCGTGGGAAATGAAAATATAGGTCAGATCGAACGCCGCCCTGAGGTCAGCAAGCAATGCTAGAATCTGTGCCTGGATAGAGACATCCAGTGCAGAGACCGGTTCATCCAGCACAATGATTTCCGGGCGTGCCAGCAGGGCTCTTGCGATACTGATGCGCTGCGCCTGCCCGCCGGAAAACTCGTGCGGAAAGCGCGCCAGCACGTCAGTTGGCAGTTTCACAGCATCCAGTATTTCAGCCAGTTCAGCCTCCGCCGCGCCAGCATCAAGACCTCGTAGCGTTTTCAGCGGGGTCATGAGGATCTGGCGAACCGTTTTCCTGGGGTTGAGACTGCCCGCCGGATCCTGGAACACATACTGGATTATCCTGTTACGCGCCTGCGCTGACATCGCATTGGCATCCCGTCCACTCAACCGGATGCTGCCGCTGTCGGGACTGTGAAGGCCGACCAGCATACGAGCAAAGGTGGATTTCCCACATCCCCATTCACCGTTTATCCCGAACGCTTCGCCACGCGAGATATCCACCGACACATCCTTGACAGCGTGCAGCCTCTCTTTTGGCGCCAAAAGTGATCGTCTTGCTTGCGCAAAACTCTTTGTCAGCGCCTCTACCTTGACGACCGGTTCAACCATTTGCCGCCTCCCACTTCACGCAGCGGACCTCGCGAGATGGAGAGCTGCGCAATTCCACTGCAGAGGCAGAACAGATTTCCGTGGCCATTTCACATCGCGCCGCAAAGGCACAGCCTGCGGGAAGGTCATCGGCGCGCGGCAAGCCGCCATCGATGGGCTTTGGCAGCCCGCCACCGGCGCCAATCTGCGGCGAACTTGCAAGCAACGCCCGGCTATAGGGATGCGCCGGCTGCTCGAGCACATCCGTGCTTGGTCCGCATTCGACGATTTGACCGGCATACATCACGGCGATGCGGTCACTGATCTGCGACACAACATTCAGATCGTGCGAAATGAATATCAGCCCGACACCTTTCTTTCGCCGCAGGTCGTCCAATATGCGCAAAACCTGTGCCTGCACGGTGACGTCAAGCGCCGTTGTCGGCTCATCCGCGATGATGATATCGGGATCATTTGCCAAAGCCATCGCTATGCCGATGCGCTGCCGCATGCCGCCTGACAACGCATGCGGATAGGACATTATCGTATGTTCCGGATTGGCGATGCGGACATCTTCAAGAAGCGTAATCGCTCTGCGCCTGAGCATATCCCTTGTCAGGCGCGGATCATGGGTCTTCATCGCCTCGGCCAGCTGCGCGCCAACAGAAAGAAGTGGATGCAGTGTGCTCAGCGGGTCTTGAAAAATGTAGGCGATCCTGCGGCCCCTCAAATCCCGCAACACTTCAAAGGGTTCGTAAACGAGGTCCCTTCCCTGCAAACCGACAGTGCCGGACGTGATCCCGGCCGGCGGCGACGCCACCAGCCCGGTAATCGAGAGCGCGGTCACAGACTTGCCAGACCCGCTCTCCCCGACAATGGCAAGGCATTCACCACTGTTGAGACTGAATGAGACATTCCGGACGGCGCGAAGAGGGTTTTCATCAACCCGAAACTCGGTGGACAGGCCCGCAACCTCGAGGGTGGACTGTGTATCCACGGGGGCCGGCTGACCAGTCCGCAGGACTTGTGTCACCGGACTCGACCTTTGCAGCCTGCCCTTTGCAAGGCGTGGATCGAGCGCATCGCGCACCCCGTCACCAAGAAGGTTTATGCCCATGACGATAACAAAGATCATGAGCCCCGGAATGACCGAGGTGTGCGGGTTTGTAATCAGCGCTGCCCGCCCTTCGCCCAGCATGGATCCGAGGTCTGATTGCGGTGGCTGCGATCCGAGGCCCAGAAAGGACAAGCCGGCAGTCTCGAGGATCATCCAGCCGACTGTTGTCGAGAAAGCAACAATGATGACTGACGAAAGGTTTGGTATCACCTCGAAAAGCAGCAGCGAAATGTTGCCTCGGCCTGACAGGCGCGCCGCTGCGATATAATCCGATCGCGCTATGACCAGAGTCACACCCCGCACATTTCGTGCAAAAAAGGGGATGTTCACGATGGCGACGGCGATCAGCGCATTCATGAGGCCCGGGCCTAGAACCGCAACAATGGCCAGCGCGAGGAGGATATAGGGAAACGCCATCAGAACATCCACTGACCGCATCAGCAGGTCGTCGAGCTTTCCTCCGAAAAATCCTGCGAGAATGCCGATCAGCGAGCCGATGAGCGCTGCGATGAGCGCCGCCGTCAGCCCGACGGCCAGGCTGAGCCGTGTTCCCCAAAGCAGCCGCGAAAGGATGTCACGCCCCAGATGATCGGCGCCAAGAACGAACCCGTCCTCGAATGGCAGGGAGAAGCGGTCTGCCGTGCTGATGACATTGGGATCCGGCAGCCCGAGAAAGGGCGTCACAAGACACAGCCCGGTGACCATCAGAAGCAGGCCGGCCCCAAAACCCGCCAGCCGGTTGCGGAGAATGCGCTTCGCAAGACCCACCATCATCTGCCGATCCTCGGATCAAGCCAGAGCTGGGCCAGGTCGACAATGATATTGAACAGGACATAGCACGCCGCCACAAACAGAACACCGCCCTGAACAAGCATGATGTCGCGTGTCAGGATAGCGTCCACGAGCATCCGGCCTATGCCGGGCCACTGGAACACGATTTCAATGTAAACGGCGCCAGAGAGCACAAACCCGGCCTGAAGACCAAGCACCGGAAGAATGGACACGATGGCATGACGCAGCGCATGCCTTGTGATGACCCGGCGTTCGCGAACACCTTTCGCGCGCGCCGTCCGGATGAAGTCGAGACGAAGAACCTCCAGCATCGCGGAACGGGACATTCTCGCGACAACACCTGTTGCAACAACCGCCAGCGCTGTTGCCGGCATGACGAGATGATGCAGCAGATCCGGAAGATCACCGCCGCCATAAAGGGCGTACATGCCGGATGCCGGCACCCAGCGCAGATTCACCGCGAAATAGAGGATCATCATCATGCCGAGGAAAAATGACGGAACCGAGATCCCGACGAGGACCGCGAAGGTTATCAGCTTGTCGGCGAGGCCGTACTGGCGGGTCGCCGAGATGACCCCGGCGAGAATGCCAAGCACCGAGCACATGACAAAGGCAAGCCCGGACAGAATCAATGTCGCGTTGAAACGCTCGAGTATCTCGTCGATGACTGGCCGGTTCAAAGAGAAGGACCGGCCAAGATCACCCTGTAGAAGGTTGCCGAGCCAGATGAAATAGCGCTGAACCAGCGGACGATCCAGACCAAGCTGGGCGTTGAGACGCGCAACATTTTCGGGTGTCGCGTATGACCCCAGTATCGCCGTTGCCGGGTCGCCCGGTATCAGGGAAAGAATGACAAAAACAATAATTGTGATCCCAAGCAGAACTGGGACCGACGCTGCTGCCCGGAAAAGGATATAGCGTCCCATGAACAAGTGACCACGTCGCGGAAGGGGTGCTGGCCATCACAGTAATGGCCAGCACTGTGTTTGTTTAGTTCTTCTTTACATCCTTCAGAAGAAGGAAGAAGGAGGGCTGCAGCGAGAAGTTCGCCACCTTGTCGCTGGTTACGGCATTCTGCTTCCAGTTGGCGACGAAGACCCAGGGTGCGTCATCCTGAACGATTGTCTGCATTTCCTTGTAGAGACGCGCCCGCTCAGCCTGATCTGTAGAGGACCGCGCAGCCTCGAGAAGCTCGTCCACCTTCGGGTTGGAGTAATATCCCGAATTGAAACCGCCCTTGTCCGGCCATGCGCCGGTTCGCAGCGCCAGATAGGGAAGCGTGTCCGGATCATTGGTCATCCATGCCATTTCTGCCATGTCGGCCTTGCCTTCGAGGCCGGGATTGACCTCGCCGAGAAACGCGTTCCACTCGAAGGTCTTGATCTCGACATCAAAGCCGACCGCAGACAGATCTGCCTGGATGGCCGTGCCCATTGCCACCGGATCCAGCATTCCAGATCCGCCCTGCGTGACATAGAAGGTCAGCTTGGCATTTGAAATGCCGGCCTCTTTCAGCAGCGACTTGGCTTTCGCCGGATCATAAGGATACGGATCGAGAGCCTCGTTATATGCCCAGGCGAAGGCCGGAGGCGTGGGGCCGGCGGCGATGGCTGCCGTGCCCTCGAGAACATCTTCGACAATCGCTTTCTTGTTGATGGCGTAGTTTGCTGCCTGGCGAGCCAGCTTGTTCGCAAAAGGCCCTTCCTTGGCGTTCAGGATGAGGAACCACACATGAGGGCCAGCCTGCTCGACCACCGAAAAATCACTGCCTGTGAACTTGGAAAGCGAGACCGGCGGAACCTCGACCATCATGTCGATACCACCCGACAGCATTTCAGCAACGCGTGTGTTGCCGTCGGTAATCGGGCGGAAGACAATGGCCTCGCTGCCGGCTTTACCATCCCAATAGCTGTCGTTGCGCGAAACGACAACCGCTTCGTTGGCACGCCAGGTGTCAAATTTGAACGCACCTGATCCAACAGGGTTACGACCAAACTCCTTACCGCTTTTCTTGATTCCGGCCGGCGAGGCGATCAGCCCCGTTGGATAGGCCAGATTGGACAGAAAAGGTGCATATGGCGCATTCAACGTGAACTCAACGGTGCTGCTATCGACCACCTTCACGCCCTCGATTGCAGAGAAGAAGAAGCTGAGCGGGAACGGACCGGTATCATGGTAGGGATGATTTTCGTCAAGCATACGGTCGAAGTTGAATTTGACTGCATCAGCGTCCACCGCGGTTCCGTCATGGAACGTGACGCCGGATCGCAGCGTGAAGGTGTAGACTTTGCCGTCTGCGCTGATGTCCCAG
>JBMHCH010000125.1:0-48350 GCA_049890015.1 Puniceispirillaceae bacterium (SeqCode) | reverse complement strand
GCAGCTGATGCAGGAGATCAACGCCTCGATCGATTACGACCAGCGGCTGTACCGTCAGGACATCGCCGGTTCGCGCGCGCATGCCAGCATGCTGGCCGCCTGTGGCATCATCTCCGAGGCAGACCGCGACGCCATCCATGGCGGGCTGGACAGCATCGCCGAGGAGATCGGTAGCGGCAGCTTCGCCTTTTCCGCCGCGCTCGAGGACATCCATATGAATATCGAGTCGCGGCTTGCCGAACTGATCGGCGAGCCGGCGCGCCGCCTTCATACGGCCCGCTCGCGCAATGACCAGGTGGCCACCGATTTCCGGCTGTGGGTCCGTGAGCTCATCGATTCGGTTGATGCGTCCCTTGCCGCGCTGCAGGATGCGCTTCTTCGCCGTGCCGAGGAGCATGCCGATACGCTGATGCCGGGATTCACCCATCTCCAGACAGCGCAGCCTGTGACCTTCGGATTTCACCTGATGGCCTATGTGGAAATGTTCGGACGCGACCGCGGGCGGTTTGCCGATGCCCGCGCGCGCCTCAACGAATCGCCGCTTGGCGCAGCGGCGCTTGCCGGCACCGGATTTCCCACAGACCGCCACATGACAGCCGATCTTCTGGGATTCGACCGGCCGATGGCGAACGCCATGGACGCCGTCTCCGACCGCGATTTCGCGCTGGAATTCCTGGCGGCGGCGGCGGTCTGTTCGGTCCATATGTCCCGCCTTGCCGAGGAAATGGTGATCTGGTGTTCCGACAGGTTCGGCTTCATCAGCCTGTCTGACGCGTTCACCACCGGCTCCTCGATCATGCCGCAGAAGCGCAACCCCGACGCCGCCGAGCTGGTGCGGGCCAAGCCGGGGCGTATCATCGGTGCGCTGAACGGATTGCTGATCGTCCTGAAAGGGCTGCCGCTTGCCTATGGCAAGGACATGCAGGAAGACAAGGAAGGCGTCTTCGACGCTGCCGACGCGCTTGGCATCGCCATCGCCGCGACAACCGGCATGGTCGCCGACCTGACGGCCAATCCGCAGAAGATGCGCGCCGCGCTGGAACAGGGTTTTCCAACGGCAACGGACCTTGCCGACTATCTTGTCCGGGATCTTGGCCTTCCCTTCCGCGAGGCGCATCATGTCAGCGGCGCCATTGTCGCCATAGCCGCCGGCAAGGGATGCGACCTCGATGCGCTGGGCCTTGAGGAGATGCAGGCGGTGGAGCCGAGGATCACGGCGGATGTAATGGACATTCTGTCCTGCGAGGCTGCCGTGGCCATGCGCAGGAGCTTTGGCGGCACAGCGCCTGACGAGGTGCGGGCCCGCATCGCCGAGGCGCGGGACCGCTTCGGCCTCGACAGCGAATGAATCAACCGGGACCGCCGAACGCGGTCCTGTCGCCGGAACAAGGGAGGCAATTATGGCTGCAAGACGGATTGGCGTGATGATCATGGTGATGATGCTGGCGCTTGGCGGTCTGACCGCCTGCGGCAAGCGCGGCGACCCCTACCGCCCGTCGGAAGTGCCGGCGGATACCACCGGCGGCAGCAGCTGAACGCCGACAACGAGGGACCTGTCATGTCGTCATTCACCCGCGACTCCGGAGGCATGCTGAGCGTAGGCGGGATGCGCCTTGCCGACATCGCCGCCAGCCACGGCACGCCGCTCTATGTCTATGCCGGCGATGGCATCCGTGATGATTTCGCGCGCTTCGCCGCCGCTGTCGCACCTGTGGGCGGCACCGTGCATTACGCGCTGAAGGCGAATTCCGCCCTGGGGGTGATGGCGCTTCTGGCACGCGAGGGCGCCGGCGCGGACATTGTCTCGGGCGGCGAGATGGAACGCGCCCTTGCCGCCGGGGTGCCGGCCGGCAAGATCGTCTTCTCAGGCGTCGGCAAGACCGCTGGCGAGATCGGCGCGGCGCTTGACGCCGGGATCGGCCAGATCAACGCGGAGAGCACCCAGGAAGTCGAGATGATCAGCCAGGTGGCCGCCGCAAGGGGCGTTGCCGCGCCCGTGGCGCTTCGCGTCAATGTCGATGTCGCGCCGAAAACCCATGCGAAGATTTCCACCGGCCAGCGGTCGACAAAATTCGGTGTCTCCACCTCGCAGAACGAGGCCGCCGCCCTGTATCAGCGGATGACAGATGATCCGCATATCGCCCCTGCCGGTCTGGCGGTCCATATCGGCTCGCAGATCATGGATCTTGATCCGTTCGAGCGCGCCTACGGGGCGCTGCTGTCCTTCGGCACAGCGCTTCGCGGCGAAGGCCTGCCGGTGCCGATCCTCGACCTCGGGGGCGGGATCGGTGTCGATTACCAGCATGGCGAGCCAACCGATTTCACCGCCTATGGCGCCCTGGTAGAGCGGATTTTCGCCGATAGCGGATTCCGGCTGGGGTTCGAGCCCGGACGGTCCATCGTCGCCAATAACGGGCTGCTGATGTGCGCCGTGATCCATGTCAAGGACGGTGACAACAAACGGTTCGTGATTGTCGATGCGGCGATGAATGATCTGATCCGCCCGACCCTCTATGAGGCGCATCACGCCATTCAGCCCGTCGGCCCGCTTGGCAGCATCGAAGGTCCCGCCGATATCGTCGGTCCTGTCTGCGAGACAGGCGACTATCTGGGACTCGACAGGATGATGCCGTCGCTTGCCGGCGGCGATCTTCTGGCGGTGATGTCGGCAGGGGCCTATGGCGCGGTCATGGCCTCGTCCTACAACACCCGCCCGCCGGCTGGCGAGGTGATGGTGCTTGACGGCGAGGTTCATGTTCTGCGCCGGCAGCGCAGCGTCGCCGATCTGCTGGCGGAAGAAGAGCTTCCCTCCTTCGCCTGACCGTCCTGCGCCAGCATCCGGGTCAGTGCATCCGGGTCAGGGTATCCGGGTCAGGGTATCCAGCGGATCACCGCATCGCTTCGCATAGTCACCGTCACCGTCGGCTCGCGCCCTTCTTCCATCACCAGCTGCGCGAAGAAGTCGGTGGAGCGCGCCGGCTTGATGACGCTGTCATCCGGCTGGATGATCTCGGTAAGCAGCGCGTCGCCAGCCGCCGACAATACTGTCACTTCCAGCGCCGGCGCATGCACATAGACAGCCGCCTGATTCTCCAGCCTGCCGCGGATCCGCAAGGTATCACCGGCATAGTCGGCCTCGAGATCGATGATTTGCAGCCTGTCGATCTGCGGGCGCACAGCAAGGCCGATCCGGTCATAGAGCGTGATCAGGCCGGGCGCGTAGGCGGTGATGGTGGACCGCTGATGAATGGCCCCGGTCACGATGGCGAGCATCACCACCAGAATGATGAAGGGTGTCAGCACCGCGCCAAGCGCGCGCCGCATCTCGCCGGGCTCGGCTTCCGGCACAAGCATGGGCGGGGCGGCCTGCCAGACATGAGCGCAGACCGAGCATCTCACCGACTGCCCCTCGGCGCCGATGCGGTCGCTGTCGACTCGAAACACCGTTTCGCAGTTCGGGCAAGTCAGTAGCATCCAGCCGGTCCGTTTTCTGTTGCCGGCGCTGTTTGCGCCGTGGTCAGCTTATCGCAGAGTGCCGGCAGACCAAAGGGCGGCAGCTCAGATTCCTCGCAATCGCAGGCCTGTCGGGATGTTCACAAAGCTTTTTACGTTGCCAACCACTGTTTTGTGCTACATTTGTTCTCATCCGGACGCGGCATGGCCAGGCCAACCATGCGCCACAGGGATCGGAAACAACAAATCTGGTGACGGCCCCGATATGACAGCGGTCTCATGACAGCAGCTGCAAATACAGACAGGCAGGCGTCGCCTGCGCAGCGCAGGCGGGTGACGAGCTATCTGGCGGCCTATTCCGTTCTCGCGCTGGCATCGCTGATCGCCGGCCTGCAGCATTTTGTCCTGACGCTGCCGAAATCGCCTGATGGCGGGTTGCAGTTCACGGACGGCATTGTTGTCGTGACCGGCGGCCAGCAGCGGCTTGATGACGGCCTGCGTCTGCTGACCGACGGCAAGGCCGGACGGATGCTGATCTCCGGAGTCGGCGAAGGGGTTAACCGGGCCGTCCTCGTTCAGGAACTGAAGCTGAACGACCGCGAGACCAATGCGCTGTTCTGCTGCGTCGAACTTGATTTCACCGCCGACAACACCCGCGGCAATGCTGTGGCGGCGCGGCGCTGGGCGTTGCAGCATGACATGCGCTCGCTGCGGCTGGTCACGGCAAGCTATCATATGCCGCGGGCGCTTTCTGTCTTCGCCAGGGAGCTGCCGGAATTCGACCTGTATCAATGGGCCGTGACACCGGAGGATCTAAGGCTGGAAAATTGGTGGCGCGACCGCGCGATGCTCCGCCTTCTGGCGCGTGAATATGTCAAATATCTGGCCGAAACCGTCCGCATCTAGGCGAGATGGCATGACGCCGGCTCGCTGGGCTGGCGCTGCGCGCCAGCTCTGGCCGCTAGCTCTGGCCGGCATCGATGATCGAGCGCCTGATTTCACGCGTGCGGGTGAACAGCGTTTCCAGCTTGTCCTTCTCGCCCCATCGGATGGCGCGCTGCAGATAGGACAGATCCTCGGAAAACCGCTGCAGCATCTCCAGCACCGCCTCGTCATTATTGATGAAGACGTCGCGCCACATCACCGGATCAGAGGCAGCAATGCGGGTGAAATCACGGAATCCCGATGCCGAAAACCGGATGACGTCATTCTTCAGCTGGCTTTCCAGATCAACCGCCGTGGCGACAATGGTATAGGCGATCAGATGCGGAAGGTGCGAGGTCAGCGCCAGCACCTTGTCATGGTAATCGGCGTCCATGCGTTCGCAGACCGACCCCATGCCACTCAGGAACTGCTCGAAACGCGCCACGACATCTTCCGGCACTTCGCGCGGCAGGATCAGCCAGAACCGCCCCTCGAACAGCTTGGCAAATCCAGCAGCGGGGCCGGAATGTTCGGTGCCGGCAAGTGGATGCGACGGCAGCCAGTGGATATGTTCAGCGACATGCGGATCGACATCGCGGATCACGGACCGCTTTGTCGATCCGGTGTCGGTCAGCACCGCGCCATCCTTCATCGCCGGAATGATGGCGGCGGCCAGGTCGCCGATCCTGCCTACCGGCACCGCCATGATCACCAGGTCGGCATCGGCAACCGCCTCCACCGCATCGGCGGTGAAGCTGTCGACAAGGCCCAGCCTGTCGATGTCCGGCGCGACAGCCGGATCAGCATCGCAGCCGGCAATATGGCCGGCAAGCCCGGCGCGGCGCGCACCAAGGGCAATGGAGGCCCCGATAAGCCCCACCCCGATGATGGCGATTTTGTCGTAGATCACACTCATGGCTCGCTTCTAGTCGCTTGACGCCGCGCTGGCAACGCCCCGCTGGCGATGACACCGATCACACGATGACGTCCGGACAGATCCGCCAGCGGCGCGGCAACACGTCCGGGATGGGTGATGATATGCGGCCCGGACGCGCCGTCGCAGGCGATGATGCTTGTCTCGTCACGCACCTGATCGGCGGGATGCCTTCCAAGCATCCAGACCGGCGGCATGGCGTCCGACAGCAGAAGCGGTGTCATGGCGATGACCTGCACCGTCTCGTCATCGAGAAGCCAGGCGGCAAGCTCTGCCTCGCATTCCTGCGGAACAAGGGCGAATTCGGCACCGCCCGACCCCTTCATGAGATCGCGAAGGGAGGCCATGTCCGAACATGTCTCGATCGGAAACAGCGCCCCGAAATGCCAGCCGGCAACGGCCATGGCGCCGG
The DNA here is from genome assembly GCA_049890015.1 of Puniceispirillaceae bacterium (SeqCode). Lineage (GTDB taxonomy): Bacteria > Pseudomonadota > Alphaproteobacteria > Puniceispirillales > Puniceispirillaceae > UBA8309. Next base: position 42,627 of record JBMHCH010000125.1, on the reverse strand, counting down.
GATGAACGGCAATGCGCGTCGCGCCGTTCTGCAGCGCTGTGCTGGCTGTCATCAGCTGTCGCCACAGATTGCCGATCAGAGGCGCCGGCAGCTCGGGAGCCGCCGCGATCAGCCGCTTCACCACCTCGGCCTCGCGGCCGGGCCTGTAGGCGACGGCATCGCTCTTGGCGGCGATGATGTCGGCGGCGAGTTGCATGCGGCGGCGGACCAGCGCCAGGATGTCGTCATCCAGCTGGTTGATGGTCTGGCGCAGGTCGCTGAGTTTATCGGTCATCGCGGTCAGAAACAGCCAGAAGTGGAACGCAAACGGGGTCTGGTGGACAGCCGGGCCGTCAGGAGCGGATCCGTGCCGTCCCCGCCGCCCGTCCGGCACCTTTCTGTCTATAGCAGAGGTGACAGTTGCGGTGCCAGCTAATCATGGCCGGCCGACCCCGGTAATGGGGCGCTCGCGCATCGCCCCTGTCGGGCGCGGGGCAAGCTTGCGTGTGCCCGCGGCGATTCGCTGGCGGCTTGTCTTGCCTGCCGGCGCATACAGCTTCTTTTCCGCCTCGATGACCAGAACACCCCCCACCGCCGGCGACCAGTTGCGGCCAATCCGCTCGATCTGCGGCCCAAAGCGCAGAAAAAGGCCAAGCGCCGCCGGCGGCATGAACAGAACCGTCTTTGCCTCGACAGGTGCAAAGCCGTGATCCTCGAGCAGATGACGAAGCTGGCCACGCGAAAACGGTCTGCCATGGCCAAAGGGTGTTCGCTCTGCGCGGGCCCACAGCCCGTTGCGGTTCGGCACCATCACCAGCAGCCGGCCAGCCCCGTCAAGCACCCGCCAGCACTCTTCGAGAAGACGGCTGGGATTCGGGTCGAATTCCAGCGCATGCAGAAGAAGCAGCCTGTCGAGCTGCACATTCTGCAGCGGCAGCGATCGGCCATTCACCAGCACCGTGCGCCCCGGCCCCTTGGGCGGCCACCCGTAGGGGCCAAGCCGGACCGGCGCAAAATTAAGTGTTGCCGGCCTGTCATCGGCACGAAGGACCGGCGGGGCATAGCCGATGGCCGCATTGCAGCCATTCGCCGAGCGCGACCAGAAATCCGACAGGTGGCGCCGCAGGCGCATCGCCACATGCCGGCCCTGGCGGCTGCTGTAATAGTCATGGAAGTCGGCGGCGTCCTCGAACATCTCTCATCCCGCTTGCGGCGGCCTCGGGTCAGGGCAGGCTGGACAGCTCATAGGCGATCTGCCGGCAGTCTTCATAGGCCTCGGGCTTTGCGGTGCGCACCCGCGCCCCGGTCACCCCCGGCAGGCCGGAAAGCGAATCGAAAATCTCCCGCGCCAGCGTTTCCTGCAGGTCGAAATGGCGCGAGGTCGCGATCTCCAGAATGGCGGTGCGGATCAGGTCGTAATTGAGCGTGGCCTCCAGCGAATCGCTTTCCGGCTCGCTCTCTCCGCTGAGCTGGATCTCGGCGTCAATGACCACCGGCTGCGGACCAAGCCGCTCATGGTCATAGGCCCCGATCCGGCAGGCGCATTCCAGACCCTCAAGGTGAAAACGGCGTGTCAGGGTCACAGGCATATCCTCGCATCGGCTACAGTCTTTCAACAATCCAGTGCGGCGTGATCCCGCACGCCTGAATCATATCATCCGCGCCGCCATTGCTGAACAGCCCGTAGCCCGTCAGCAAGACCGATTGCAGGCCAGCGGCCGCGCCGCCAAGGATGTCGGTATGAAGGCTGTCGCCGACCATTGCCACCTTGTCACGGGAAAACCGCCGTCCATAGACCGTTTCAAGGCGCGCAAGCGCCAGATCGAAGACAGCGGAATGGGGCTTGCCAAACCAGTGCGGCCGAACGCCGGTCGCCTGCGCGGCACGCGCCGCCCAATAGCCCGGCTCGGCGGTAAAGCCGCCTTGCATCGGGGCGCTGATATCAGGGTTCGCGACCAGCAGCTGACGCTGACCGCCAACCAGCGCGGCCTCCAGCGCCGCCTGATGCGGTTCGGTCCAGTCGATCGCACCCAGAAACGCAAGGAATGTGGCACGTTCAAACATGTCAGGGTCATCAAAACCAAGGCTGCCATCGATATCAAGCGGTCGGGCTGCGGGCCCCATCGATCCCACGACAGCGCCCCTTGTCAGCGCCGCAATTTCCGCCTCGAGCGAATTGCGGCTTGAGACCACCTGCTCGCGCGCCAGCGCCAGCCCCCAGTTCCTGTATTTCTGCCAGCTCGTCTCGGCAGGCTGGCCGGCGCCGTTTGTCAGCACCATCACGGCGATATCACGCCGTGCCACCTCGTCGAGGAATTCCAGAATACCGTCGATTCGCGAAGCGCCGATATTGATCACCCCGAACCCGTCCAGAAGAAGGGCCTCGACATGATCCAGAAGATCGACAAGACGGTCGATCCGCCGCGGCGGGACCTGTGGCTGCGGCATGGCCGGCATCTGCGGGCGCAAGGCCTCATAGATGCGGATGATGTCCTCAAGCGTGATGGCATCCGGCGCCGGCAGGCGCAGGGTGGCGGGTACAGTCATGCAATCCTCGAGACCCCGTCAGCAACGGGCCAGAATCAGGATAAATCAGCGGCGGTGATGAACTCGCCGAACGCCTCACACCATATCAGCAGGGCGGGATAGTCGCCAACCCGCACGCCTGCCGGCACCTCGAGGCTGAAATTGGTGAAGGCCTTGATATCGCCGATCCGCACCGACCTGTCCTTGATCTCCAGGAATTCAGCCTCGTCGCGCGCAAGCAACGGTGTCAGATACAGCTTGTAGTCGGGCCCGGGCGCGATCCTGCCATCCAGCCAGATGCGGCTGTCGCTGACCCGCACCACGCCCTCGCCCCAGTGAAAAGCGTCCGATCCCGGAAGGTCGCGGGTGAAGGTGCCACTTCGCTCGGCGCTGGCCTCGAGCTGCGCCAGCGCCGCCGTGTCCAGCCCGTCCTCGGCGGTCAGGATCGGCAGGAAATAGACTCCAAGGGCAAAGCCGACGAGAAGGCCGGCGGCGAATTTCGCCGCGCCGAACAGGATGATATGGCGGCGGGCGAAGGCAAGAAGGGATGTGATCATTGGGACAGGTCCGGACGGTGATGACGGAATTGCAGAAGACGAGGCAATATGCCAGCATCCGGTCATACTATAGACCGGCACGCGCGCGATGGGCAGGGGCAAGTCACCGGAAAGCCATTCACATCTGCGCCAGCAGCCCGGTCTTTGGCAGGCCCGGTCTTTGGCAGGCCCGTCTTTCAACAGGGCAGCTGACATCGGGGGATGACGGGCATGCGGCTTCAGACACTCGAAACCTTCATCGTCGGCACCCCGCCACCCGGCTTTGGCGGGCGCTATTTCATCTTTGTGCGGCTGACCACCGCCTGCGGCATCAGCGGCGTTGGCGAAATCTACAGCGCCAGCTTCGCGCCGGAGGTGGTGTGCCGCATGGCAGAAGACATGTTCCAGCGCTATCTGGAGGGCGCGCCGCCGGACCGGATCGAGCATTTCTGGCGGCAGGCGCATGGCTCGGGATTCACCCACCGCCCCGACAGCACCGTGCAGGGCGTTGTCAGCGGCCTGGAAATGGCCTGCTGGGACATTGTCGGAAAGGCCCTCGACCGCCCGGTTCACGCTCTTCTCGGCGGCATGGTGAATGACCGGCTCCGGACCTACACCTATCTCTATCCTCCGCCGGGGCAGGAGGCCGCCGATTTCTACAATGATGCCGATGCCAGCGCCGAAGCGGCCGCCGCCTGGGTCGAGGCCGGGTTCACCGCGGTGAAGTTCGATCCGGCCGGGCAATACACCGTCTATGACGGGCGCATGCCCGATCTCGAGGCGATCGAGCGCAGCGTGCGGTTCTGCCGCCGCATCCGCGAGGCTGTCGGCGACCGCGCCGACATGCTGTTCGGCACGCATGGCCAATTCACAGCCGCCGGGGCCCTGCGCCTGGCGCGCCGGCTGGAGCCCTTCGACCCGCTCTGGTTCGAGGAGCCCTGCCCGCCGGACATGCCCGAGGAGATGGCGAAGATCGCCGCCGGCACATCGATCCCGGTGGCCACGGGCGAGCGGCTGTGCAGCAAGTTCGAATTCGCCCGCGTCCTTGACTGCGGGGCCGCCGCCATCCTGCAGCCAGACCTCGGCCGCGCCGGCGGCATTCTGGAAGGCAAGAAGATCGCCGCCATGGCCGAGACGAAATATGTGCAGGTGGCACCGCATCTCTATTGCGGCCCAATCGTTGCCGCCGCCAACATCCAGCTGGCGGCCTGCATCCCGAATTTCCTGATTCTGGAATCGATCGGCAGGATGGATGGCTTCCATGCCGACCTGCTGAAGACACCTCTCCACTGGGAGGATGGCTATATCATTCCGCCATCGGCGCCGGGTCTGGGGGTCGAGCTGGATGACGACGTCGTGGCAGCGCATCCCTGGCAGGGCGACAGGCTTCATCTGGAAAGGGGAGACGCCCCCCACGACCCGAAACGCCACGGCCTGTTCGGCGGGGGATGAAGGTGAATCAACAGCGCCGGATATCCGCCTGAAATGCAAGCCCGATAAGGTGATTGCGGTCTTGACAGCGGCGTATGCAGGCGTATATTCCACCGCAATCCGCTTTGGGGTTCCAGAGCGGTATGTTTTTGCTTTCCGCCCAAGAGGGCAGCGCGGCCCAGACCATCATGCCGGACGGCATGGTCAGGCACGGGATCGCGCGGCAGTATCGGGCACTGGCCGGGGGTTCCGGCAGGCCGGGTGAATGGCGGGCCGGGTGAATGGCGGGACGGAAAGAATAAGGATGGAAGCCATGTATGCGTTGGTAAGAACAGGCGGCAAGCAGTACCGCGTGGCCAAGGACGACACTATTCTTGTCGAGCGGATCGCCGCTGATGAAGGCGCCGAGGTGATTCTCGACGATGTCGTCATGCTTGGCGACGGCGACAAGGTGACAATCGGCACGCCGCGTGTCGAGGGCGCCGCTGTGAGCGCCACCGTAGTCAGCCAGACCCGCGGACCGAAGATCATCATCTTCCGCCGCAAGCGCCGCAAGAATCATCGCCGCACACAGGGTCATCGTCAGGATCTGACGCTGCTGAAGATCAACGCCATTGCCGAAGACGGCAAGTCGCTGAAGCCGAAGGCCGCGCCGGCGAAGAAGGCCGAGGCCAAGAAAGCCGCGCCGAAGGCCGAAGCAAAGGCGGCGCCGAAGAAGGCTGCCGCGAAGAAGACAGCGCCAAAGGCCGAAGCCAAGGCGGCACCGAAGAAGGCGGCACCGAAGAAGACCGCCGCGAAAAAGGCGACAGCCAAGAAAGCCGCTGCGAAGAAGGCAGCCAAGAAGTCCTAATCAGGCGCAGGTTACCGGACAGGTCTGACCGGGCGCGCCGACAGCTGAAGGGAGCTGGAAGATGGCACATAAAAAAGCAGGTGGTAGCTCACGCAACGGTCGCGATTCCGCGGGTCGCCGTCTCGGCGTGAAGAAATTCGGCGGCGAATCGGTTCTCGCCGGCAACATCATCATGCGCCAGCGCGGCACCAAGGTTCATCCCGGCGAGAATGTCGGCATGGGCAAGGACCACACCCTGTTCGCGCTTGTCGAGGGCAAGGTGGCGTTCAAGGAAAAGTCCGGCGGGCGCATGTTCGTAAATGTGCTGCCAGCCGCCGAGGCTGCCGAGTAGGCCGCCCGGTTCACAGTAATCGGGCGCCGCTGCCGGCAGCCCGCCCAGAGGGGGATGACGGATACGTTGTTCCCCTTTTTGATTACCGGCATAGTGGGCGGCGGCAGGGTAGCGCCGGGCCCCCTGCGACACCGCCACCCGATGCAACACTGCCGTAAGGCACAGGACAATGAAGTTTCTCGACCAGGCAAAGATCTTCACCCGATCGGGACATGGCGGACCCGGCTCCGTCAGCTTCCGGCGCGAGGCGCATGTGCCGTTTGGCGGACCGGATGGCGGTGATGGCGGACGCGGCGGCGATGTCATCGCGCGCGCCGTCGCCGGGCTCAACACGCTGATCGACTACCGCTATCAGCAGCATTTCAAGGCGCAGCCCGGACGCCCCGGGGCCGGCCGCGACCGGTCCGGCGCGTCTGGCGATCATGTTGTGCTGAAGCTTCCTGTCGGCACCCAGATCCTTGCCGATGACCAGGAGACAGTCCTTGCCGACCTGATGCATGAGGGCCAGGAATTCATCCTTGCCAAGGGCGGGGCCGGCGGCAAGGGCAACGCCTTTTTCAAATCGTCGACCAACCGCGCGCCGCGCAAGTCTCAGCCTGGCGAGACCGGCCAGGAAATGTGGGTCTGGCTGCGGCTGAAGCTGATCGCCGATGCCGGGCTTCTCGGCCTTCCGAATGCCGGCAAGTCAACCTTTCTCAGCACCGTGTCGGCGGCGCGCCCAAAAATCGCCGACTATCCCTTCACCACCCTGCACCCGAACCTGGGCGTCGTCGGCATCGACGAGCGTGAGTTCGTCATGGCCGATATTCCGGGACTGATCGAAGGGGCGCACACGGGGGCCGGGCTTGGCACGCGCTTTCTTGGCCATGTCGAGCGCTGCCGCGTGCTTCTGCATCTTGTCGATGTGACCGGCGAGGACCCGGTGGCGGCATGGCGCACGCTTCGCGACGAGCTGGCGGCCTATGGCGGCGGGCTCGCCGACAAGACCGAGATCATCGCGCTCAGCAAATGCGACGCCGCGCCTGACGGCTATGCCGAGGATGTGGCCGAGGCGCTTCGCGCCGCCGGGGCCGGCGCGGTGGCGCAGCTGTCATCGGTCAGCGGCTCCGGCGTCCGCGCCCTTCTTCGCCAGCTGATCGCCGTCATTGACGAGGCCCGCGCCGCCGACGCCCCGAAGCAGGAGAATGTGCCATGGTCGCCATGACAGCCTCCGGCGCCCTCGAATCGGCGCGGACCATCATCATCAAGATCGGCTCATCGCTTCTTGTCGAGGATGAGCACAACCGGGTGAATGCCGACTGGATCCGCGGGGTGGCGAGCGACATAGCAATGCTGCGCCGCGACGGCAAGCATGTCGTTGTCGTGTCGAGCGGCGCGATCGCGCTTGGCAGCCGCGAGCTCGGCATCAACGGACGCAATCTGGCGCTTGAGGAAAAGCAGGCGGCAGCGGCCACCGGCCAGGTCGTGCTGGCGCATGCCTGGCGCGAGGCGCTTGCCGCCCATGAGATCGGCGTGGCGCAGATCCTGCTGTCGCCCGAGGACACCGAGACCCGCCGCCGGCATCTGAACGCCCGCGCCACCATGACAGCGCTTCTCGAACTTGGCGCGGTGCCGGTTGTCAACGAGAACGACACCGTCGCCACGGCCGAAATCCGCTTTGGCGACAATGACAGGCTGGCAGCGCGCGTCGCTGCCATGATCAGCGCCGATCTGCTGCTTCTGCTGTCGGATATCGACGGGCTCTATTCCGGCAATCCGCGGCAGGATGCCGAGGCCCGCCACATCGCATATGTGGACGCCATGACCGACGAGATCATGGCGATGGCGGGAAGCGCCAATGCCGCCTATGCCTCTGGCGGGATGACAACAAAGCTCGAGGCGGCGCGGATCGCGATGAACGCCGGATGTGGCATGGTCATCTGCAATGGCCAGCGTCAGCGGCCGGTGACAGCCCTTGTCGAGGGAGCGCGCCATACTCTGTTCAATGCCGAGCACAGCCCGCTGACAGCGCGCAAGAAATGGATCGGCGGATCACTGACGCCGCGCGGCAGCCTTCGTGTCGATGCCGGCGCGCTTCGCGCGCTGCGCCAGGGCCGCTCGCTTCTTCCCGCTGGGGTGACGGCTGCGAGCGGCGCCTTCGACCGCGGTGACCTGATCGCCGTCGAGGGCCCCGACGGCCAGGTCATCGGACATGGCCTGTCGGCCTATGCGGCGGATGACGCACGGATCATCCTCGGCCACAAAAGCGGTGAAATCGAAAACCTGCTGGGATATCGTGGCCGCGACGAGGTCATTCATGCCGATAATCTTGTGATGCTAGACCTTGTGACGGCCGACCAGGGTGGCTGACCACCACCGCACGACAGGAGCCACGCATGACCGATATCTCGAAGAGCCTTCTTGACGGCGATCACGCCGGGCTGATCTCGGCGCTGGTGCGCACCGCGCGAAGCGCCCAGGCGGTTCTGGCGCTGTCCCCGCATGACGCCCGCTGCGCCGCGCTGCGCCGGGCGGCAACGATGATCCGCGACCGGCAGGACGACATTCTGGAGCGCAACGCCGCCGATGTTGCGCGCGCCGAGGCCAATGGCATCAGCGCCGCCTTCATCGACAGGCTGACCCTGACACCGGCGCGGATCGACGGCATGGCGGAGGGGCTGGAGGACATCACCGGGCTTGAAGACCCGATCGGGCGCGAGCTGGCCCGCTGGACCCGCCCCAACGGGCTCGACATCGCCCGCGTCGCCACCCCGCTCGGGGTGATCGGGGTGATCTATGAATCACGGCCCAATGTGACGGTTGACGCCGGAGGGCTGTGCCTGATCGCCGGCAACGCGGCGATTCTGCGCGGCGGCAGCGACAGCCGCGAGACATCCGGGTTTCTTGCCGAGATCATGGGGGACGGGCTGGAGGCCGCCGGGCTGCCGCGCGGTGCGGTGCAGATGGTGCCGACCGATGACCGCGGCGCGGTGGGCGCGATGCTGGCCGCCAGCGGCGAGATCGACGTCATCATCCCGCGCGGCGGACGCTCGCTCGTCGAGCGCGTCCAGACCGAGGCGCGGGTGCCTGTCTTCGCCCATCTGGAAGGCATCTGCCACCTGTTCATCGATGTCGATGCCGACCCCGGCAAGGCGGTGGCGATCAGCGTCAACGCCAAGATGCGGCGCACCGGCATCTGCGGCGCCGCCGAGACCATCCTGATCGACCGGCGGGTGGCAGAAACGCTTCTTCCCGATATCGGGGCAGCCCTGATCGAGGCTGGCTGCGCCATTCGCGGCGACGAGGAAAGCCGCGCCCTGATCCCGCAGGCCGCCGCCGCAAGCGAGGCCGACTGGTCGACCGAATATCTCGACAGCATCATTTCGGTGCGGGTGGTCGATGGTCTGGAGATGGCAGTCACGCATATCGCCGCCTACGGGTCCAATCACACCGACTGCATCATCACCGAGAATGCCGGCACCGCCGAGGCCTTCCTTCGCGAAGTCGACAGCGCCATCGTCATGGTCAACGCCTCGACACAGTTCGCCGATGGTGGCGAGTTCGGCATGGGCGCGGAGATCGGCATCGCCACCGGACGCATGCATGCGCGCGGACCGGTCGGCGCGGCGCAGCTGACAAGCTTCAAATATCTCGTCCGAGGCAATGGCCAGCTTCGTGACGGCTGAACCGGACCATCTGCGCCGGCACCGCGTCCCGCGCCTGTTCCATGATGCGCGCCGGCTTCGTGTCGGGCTGTTCGGCGGGTCCTTCAATCCGGCGCATGAAGGCCATCTTCATCTTGCCGACACGGCCCGCCGCCAGCTTCGGCTGGACGAGATCTGGTGGCTCGTCAGCCCGCAGAATCCCCTGAAGCCCATCGACGGCATGGCCCCGCTGCGGACAAGGCTGGATGGCGCGCGTCATCTCGTCGCCGGCCGCCGGCATATCCGGGTGATCGCACCAGAGGTTGAATTCGGCATGGCGCTGACCGTCAACACCCTTCGCGAGCTTCGCAGACGCTGCCCACAGCACCGGTTCTGCTGGCTGATGGGGGCGGATAATCTGGTCGGCTTTGCCGGCTGGAAGCGGCATGATGTCATTGCCAGAACCATGCCCATTGCGGTGATTGACCGGCCGGGCTATTCTTACGCTGCGTTGAGCACAGGGCGAAAGCTCCTGCACTCCCGCATGCCGCCGCGCCGGTTCGCCGCCGCGGCGCTTCGAGGGGGCAGGAATCTGCCGAACTGGTGCTTCATCGCTGGGCGCCGGCACCATGCGTCGGCAACAGCTCTGCGACGGCAAGGCCGGAAGGACGGCCATGAGGACCCGCGTCAGGGCGCATTTGTGGAGAGTCACAATTAGCAAAATGCAATCGCATTTGGATCCCGACCAGATCCTCGACATGGTCACCTCTTCCCTCGACAGCGACAAAGCCGAAGATGTGCTTGCCATTCCTCTGAGTGGCAAATCATCCGTTGCCGACTACATGGTGATCGCCAGCGGCACTTCCTCGCGGCAGGTGGCGGCCATGGCCGAGCATCTCGAGGTCAGGCTGAAGCAGGCCGGTGTCGAAATCCTGGGGCTCGAGGGCATGCGGCAGGCAGACTGGGTGCTGATCGACGCGAACGACGTGATCGTCCATCTGTTCCGTCCGGAGGTTCGTGAATTCTACGGGCTTGAGCGTATGTGGGCGAATGAAGGCCCGCAGGAAGTGGTCACCGTCAGCAGCTAGGCGGCGGCTGCCCTGCTGAACGGTCGGCGCAGCGCGCCGTGCCGGCGCCGTGCCGGGATGCCGGCTGTGCCAGAGACCGGAACCAGCCATACCGGAACCAGCCAATGAACCTGATCATTCTCGCCGTCGGCAAGGGCCGCAATGCGCCGGAACAGACCCTCGCCCAGAACTGGCTGTCACGCATTCCGCAGGGCGGAAACCTCATCGAAGTCGAATCGAAGCTTCCCGCCGGCGCCGCGCGGCAGGAGGATGAGGGCGCCCGTCTTCTTCGCCATTGTCCTGCCGCAGCGCCCCTTGTGGCCTGCGATCCACGCGGCCGCGACACCTCGTCCGAGGCGCTGGCTGGCATGCTGCGACGCTGGCGCGACGAAGGCATGGGCTCGGCCTGCTTCGCCATAGGCGGGGCGGACGGCCATGGCGAGGCAGTGCTGGCGCGCGCCGAATCCCGCATTGCCTTCGGCAGCGCCACCTGGCCGCACATGCTGTTCCGGGCGATGCTGGCCGAACAGCTTTACCGTGCCACCACCATTCTGGCAGGCCACCCCTATCACCGCGGGGGATAGTCAGGACGCCGCGCCGGCCCCGCACTCTCCGGCCCTGTACGACAGCCGGCATGGGCGGTATAAGGCCCTATGTCTGGACCAGCCACATCTTCCGGCCCCGTCATCCTGTGCATCATGGATGGATGGGGCCTTCGCCAGGCGCGTGACAACAACGCTGTCGCGCTTGCCGATACCCCTGTCTTTGATTCGCTGATGCGCGACTGGCCGCAGGCAAGGCTTGCCGCCTCGGGCGCAGATGTCGGCCTTCCCGAGGGACAGGTCGGCAATTCCGAGGTCGGCCACATGAATATCGGGGCCGGCCGTGTCGTCATGCAGGATCTGCCACGGATCAACGCTGCCAGAGAAGACGGGTCTCTTGCCGCGCATCCCGAGCTGGCGGCGCTGGCATCCCGCATGGCTGGCACGGGGGGGCGTGTCCATGTGATGGGGCTGCTGTCGGCCGGCGGCGTGCATTCGCATCAGGATCAGATGCTGGCGGTGATCGAAGGGCTGCATGCCAGCGGGGCGGACGTCATCCTTCACGGCTTCACCGACGGCCGGGATGTGCTGCCACGGAGCGCCGAGAGCACGCTTCCCGCCTTCATCGCCGCCCTTCCCGATGATGTGCGCTTCGGCACGGTCATCGGGCGCTATTTCGCGATGGACCGCGACAGGCGGTGGGAGCGCACGAAATCCGCCTTTGACGCGATCAACAGCGCCAGCGCGGGCAGCCGCGCGCCGGACCCGATGACGGCGCTTGCCGGTGCCTATGCGGCCGGGGAGAGCGATGAATTCATCCAGCCCTGCGTGATCGGGGCCTATGACGGCATGCGTGACGGCGACGCGGTGGTGATGATCAACTTCCGCGCCGACCGCGTTCGTCAGATCCTGGCCTGCTGGCTGATGCCGGAGGAGACCGGGTTCGAGGCCCACCCCGCCGCGCTTGCCGGGGCTGTTGGCATGACCTCCTATTCGGCGGAGCTCGATGCGCGGATGGTGACCCTGTTCGGAGCGCAGCGGATCGATGATACGCTTGGGCACGCGGTGGCCGCCGCTGGACGCCGGCAGCTTCGCCTTGCCGAGACCGAGAAATATCCGCATGTCACCTTCTTCCTGAATGGCGGCGACGAGACCGTTGCCGCTGGCGAGGACCGGGTGCTGATCCCCTCGCCGAAGGTGGCGACATACGACCTGCAGCCCGAGATGAGCGCCGCCGGGGTGCTGGCCGCCGCCCGTGACAGCCTCGAAGGCCGCAGGCATGACCTTCTGGTGATCAATTTCGCCAATCCGGACATGGTCGGTCATACAGGAGACCTGAAGGCGGCGATTCGCGCCGTTGAGACGGTGGATGGCTGTGTTGGCGAGATCGCCGATCTGGTGCTGGCGCAAGGCGGCCATATGATCGTCACCGCCGATCATGGAAATTGCGAGGTGATGTGGGACGATGACGCCGCATCCCCGCACACGGCGCATACCACCAATCTGGTGCCGGTCATCCTTGTCGGCGCGGCGCCGGGCACGGTGCTGTCGGATGGCAGGCTTGCCGATCTGGCACCAAGCCTTCTCGCCCTTCTGGGAATCGACAGGCCAGACGGAATGACAGGCCGTGTGCTGCAGTCGCAAGGCTGAGGCCCGGCCCCGCTGAGCACACGCCAAATCGTTGCAAAACGCAAATTCACCATTACATTAGCCGTAGAGCGTGATCGCGCCGAAGGAGCCGAACAAGATGGATAAATGGACCCGCGTAAGCCGTTTACGCCTGTGGCATGTGGCCGTATTTTGCGGGGCGCTGTTCCTGGCCGGCATGACGGTGCCGACACTCACCACCGCGCAGTCCTCCAGCAAGGAGGACACCTATCGCCAGCTTGGCCTTTTCGGCGATATCTTCCAGCGGGTGCGCGAGAGCTATGTTGACGAGATTGACGATCGCGACCTGATCGAGGCGGCGATCACCGGCATGCTGACCTCGCTCGATCCGCATTCGACCTTTCTTGACACCGAGAACTTCTCGGAGATGCAGGAGCAGACCAGGGGCCGGTTCGGCGGACTTGGCGTCGAGATCACCATGGATCAGGGTATGGTCAAGGGGGGCTCTCCCATTGATGACACGCCGGCCGCCGGCGCCGGCCTGCAACCCGAGGATTACCTGATCGCGGTCGATGATGTCTCGATCATCGGCATGCAGCTGTCCGAGGCTGTCGAAAGGCTCCGTGGCGAAGTCGGCTCGAAAGTCACCGTCAAGGTGCAGCGCGGCAAGCTTGAGCCCTTCGATGTCACCCTGATCCGCGACTTCATCAAGATCCGCTCGGTCAGGTCCGAGATTTTCGACGGTATCGGCTATGTCCGCATCACCACCTTCTCCGAGCAGACAACACCCGGCCTGATGGATGCCGTCGATGATTTCTTCCGCGAGGAGGGCGACGCGCTGAAGGGAATCGTCCTTGACCTGCGGAACAATCCGGGTGGCCTTCTTACCGAGGCCGTTTCTGTATCCGACGCCTTTCTGGAAGAAGGCGAGATTGTTTCCACACGCGGACGCGATGCCGACGGCGGATCGCATGTCTATGCCAAGCCCGGCGATATCGCGCGCGGCCTGCCAATGGTGATCCTGATCAATTCGGGATCAGCCTCGGCGTCTGAAATCGTCGCCGGCGCGCTGAAGGATCACAAGCGCGCGGTCATTCTGGGCACGCGGTCATTCGGAAAGGGATCGGTCCAGTCGGTGATCCCGATTTCAAACAGCTCGGCCATCCGGCTGACGACAGCGCGCTATTACACGCCGTCCGGCGTATCGATCCAGGCGCGCGGCATTGTTCCCGACATCGAGGTCGAGCTTGCCCGCATCGAGGCGGTAGAGGGCGGCATCGTCCGCGAGGAGGACCTCCGGGGCGCCCTTGACGGATCGGAGGAGGAGGCGGATGGCAGCGACAGCAGCAGCACCGCCGACGGCGAAGCCTCCGAGACAGAGAATGGCGAGACGGAGAATGGCGAGACGCAGGATGGCGAGGCGCAGGCCGACACGCGCGATCAGTCGGAGATCGACTATCAGCTTGCCCGCGCGCTCGACCTCATCCGCGGTGTGGCCGTGTTCGGCGCTCTCAAGCCAGCTTCATGAGGCAGATTGCCTATCAGGACCGCCCCTACCGGCCCTGTGTCGGCATCTTTCTGCTGAACGCGGACGGCTTCGTGTTTGCCGGGCGCCGCATCGACAACCGCGCCGAGGCCTGGCAGATGCCGCAGGGCGGCATCGATCATGGCGAGACGGTGATGCAGGCCTGTCTTCGCGAGATGGGCGAGGAAATCGGCACGCAGAAGGCGACCTTCCTTCAGGAACATGATGACTGGCTTCACTATGATATCCCGCAGCCGCTGGCCGACAGGCTGTGGCATGGACAGTATCGGGGCCAAAAGCAGAAATGGGTGGCGCTTCGCTTCACCGGCGACGACTCCGACATAAATATCGATACGGATGAACCCGAATTCTGCGAATGGCGCTGGATCGAGCCGCACGCCCTCATTGATCTGGCAGTGCCCTTCAAGCGCGATGTCTATCAGGCCTTGATGCAGAGTTTCGCATCCCTGATTGACGGCTGACGGCACAGCCCAGAGCAGGGCCGCACGCAAAAAACCCGGCGCTGAGGCCGGGTTTTTCCATGTCTGTCATGGCCAGCGGGTCAGATCGCGGCAAGCACAGCGTTCAGGAAATCGGCTTCCGCCCCGCTGGCGGCCTCGGCCCGCGACTTGATGGCGTCGCGGTCAGCCGCATCCAGATCCTCGGCACGCTCGGTCAGGATTGTCACGGCCTCGCCGGAGACGTCGGCAAGACCCCCGTCGATCATGAAGCGGTTCACGATCTTTCCGTTCTCATGCACCTCGACCACGCCGCGGGCCAGGTCGGACAGCAGCGGCGCATGCCGCGGCAGCACGCCGAACAGCCCCTCGACGCCGGGCGCCACGACCATCTGCACGGCCTTCTGCACCATGATGTCAGCAGGTGTGACAAGTTCCAGTTGCGTGGTTTCCGCCATCGCGTGCTACTCCCGTTGCCAGGCGACCGCTTACGCGGCCTCCTGCATCATCTTCTTGCCCTTTTCGATGGCCTCTTCGATGGTGCCGACCATGTAGAAGGCAGCTTCCGGAAGATGGTCATACTCGCC
Organism: Puniceispirillaceae bacterium (SeqCode); assembly: GCA_049890015.1. Classification (GTDB taxonomy): domain Bacteria; phylum Pseudomonadota; class Alphaproteobacteria; order Puniceispirillales; family Puniceispirillaceae; genus UBA8309. The sequence goes on along the minus strand of JBMHCH010000125.1, from coordinate 27,564 downwards.
GGCGATGATGCCGGCAAAGCCGTCGATCGTGTCGTCAAGGCCGACAAGCTTGCCAGGCGATCCGGTGAAGACCTCGGCGACATGGAACGGCTGCGACAGGAAGCGCTGGATCTTGCGGGCGCGGGCCACGACAAGCTTGTCCTCTTCCGACAGTTCGTCCATGCCAAGAATGGCGATGATGTCCTGAAGCGACTTGTACTGCTGGAGCACTTCCTGAACGCTCCGCGCGATCGCGTAATGGCGATCGCCGACGATGCGCGGATCAAGCATCCGCGAGGAGGAGTCCAGCGGGTCGACGGCCGGGTAGATGCCGAGCTCGGCGATCTGGCGCGACAGAACCGTGGTCGCGTCAAGGTGGGCGAAGGACGTCGCCGGCGCCGGGTCGGTCAGGTCGTCGGCAGGAACATAGATGGCCTGCACCGAGGTGATCGATCCCTTGGTGGTGGTGGTGATCCGCTCCTGAAGCGCGCCCATGTCGGTGGCCAGCGTCGGCTGGTAGCCCACCGCCGACGGGATGCGGCCAAGCAGCGCCGACACTTCCGAGCCGGCCTGGGTAAAGCGGAAGATGTTGTCGACAAAGAACAGCACGTCCTGGCCTTCCTCATCGCGGAAATATTCGGCCAGGGTCAGGCCGGTCAGGGCAACGCGCGAACGGGCGCCCGGCGGCTCGTTCATCTGGCCGTAGACCAGCGCGGCCTTGGAGCCTTCGCCATCGGTCTTGATCACGCCTGATTCGACCATCTCGTGATACAGGTCGTTGCCCTCGCGGGTACGCTCGCCGACACCGGCGAACACCGAATAGCCGCCATGCGCCTTCGCGACGTTGTTGATCAGTTCCATGATCAGGACGGTCTTGCCGACACCGGCACCGCCAAACAGGCCGATCTTGCCGCCCTTTGCGTAGGGGGCGAGAAGATCGACAACCTTGATTCCTGTGACCAGGATCTCGGCTTCGGTCGACTGGTCGACATATTCCGGAGCCGGGCGGTGGATCGGATACTGCTTTGCCGATTTCACCGGCTTGCCCTCATCCACCGGCTCGCCGATGACGTTCAGGATGCGGCCAAGGGTTTCAGGACCGACAGGCACGGTGATCGGCGCGCCGGTATCGGCGGCGTCAGCGCCGCGGACAAGACCCTCGGTGGAGTCCATGGCAATGGTGCGAACCGAGGATTCGCCGAGATGCTGGGCCACCTCGAGAACAAGGCGCTGCCCGCCATTGTCAACCTCGAGCGCGTTCTGAATGGCCGGAAGGTGGCCTTCAAACTCGACATCGACAACGGCGCCGATGACCTGACTGATTTTGCCGATATTGTTCGCCATTTTATCCTACTCCGCTTTTGGTCGTCTGTCCGGTTACACCGCTTCGGCGCCGGAGATGATTTCGATCAGTTCCTTGGTAATGGTCGCCTGGCGGGTCCGGTTATAGACCAGCGTCAGCCGTTCGATCAGGTCGCCCGCGTTACGGGTCGCGTTGTCCATCGCCGTCATTCTCGCGGCAAGCTCGGCCGCCGAGGATTCGAGCAGCGCGCTGTAGACCTGGGTGGAAATGTTGCGCGGCAGCACCGCGGCCAGAAGCTCTTCCTCGTCCGGCTCATACTCGTAGGACACGCCGGTATCCTCGGCGGCATCCTGCTCTTCGCCGACCTCTGCCGGGATCAGGCGCTGAAGCGTGACTTCCTGCGAGATTGCCGACTTGAACTTGTTGAAGATGACGGTGCAGACATCGAACTCGCCAGCCTCGAAGCCGTTGCGGATGGTATCGCCGATCGAGGACGCGTCGCCGAACTGCACCGACGTTCCCTGAATGCCTTCAAGGCTGTCGATGTAGAGGTCGCCAAGCTCGCGGCGCAGCGCGTCAGCCGACTTGCGGCCGACCATCAGAAGCTTGACCACCTTGCCCTCGCCGCGAAGGCGGGCGACCTCGTTGCGGGTCTGGCGGGTGATCGCGCCGTTGAAGCCGCCGCACAGGCCGCGGTCGGCGGACACCACCACCAGAAGATGGGTCTTGTCATTGCCGTTGCCGACCAGAAGCTGCGGCGCCGAGGACGGATCCGCCTTACCGGCAAGCGAATTCACGATCTGCTGCATGCGATCGGCATAGGGGCGGCCCTTTTCGGCAGCGTCCTGCGCCCGGCGAAGCTTCGCCGCCGCGACCATCTTCATGGCCGAGGTGATCTTCTGCGTCGACTTCACGCTGTTGATGCGCGTTTTTAGGTCCTTAAGCGATGGCATCCATCACACTCCCTTACCCGGTCGGCCACCCGGCAGGATGTCCCTGCCGGACGGCCGCAGCCGGAACCTGGCCTCAGGCGAAGCTCTTCCCATAGGCCTCAAGCGCAGCCTTCAGCTTGGCTTCGGTCTCGTCGGACAGTTTCTGCTCGTCCCGGATGGTACCCAGGACATCGGCGGCCGCGCTGCGAAGATGCTCGAGAAGGCCTGCCTCGAAACGGCCGATGTCACCGACATCGACACTGTCGAGATAGCCGTTCACGCCGGCATAGATCACGGCAACCTGCTCCTCGACCTTCATCGGGCTGTATTGCGGCTGCTTCAGCAGCTCGGTCAGGCGCGCGCCGCGCTCCAGCAGGGCGCGGGTCGAGGCATCCATGTCCGAGGCGAACTGGGCGAAGGCCGCCATCTCGCGATACTGCGCAAGCTCCAGCTTCACCGAGCCGGCAACCTGCTTCATCGCCTTGATCTGCGCTGCCGAGCCGACGCGGCTGACCGACAGGCCGACATTCACGGCCGGGCGGATGCCCTTGTAGAACAGCTCGGTCTCGAGGAAGATCTGGCCGTCGGTGATCGAGATCACGTTTGTCGGGATATAGGCCGACACGTCACCGGCCTGGGTTTCGATGACCGGCAGCGCGGTCAGCGATCCGGACCCGTTATCCTCGTTCATCTTCGCGGCGCGCTCGAGAAGGCGCGAGTGAAGATAGAAGACGTCGCCGGGATAGGCTTCGCGGCCAGGCGGGCGGCGAAGCAGCAGGCTCATCTGGCGGTAGGCGACAGCCTGCTTCGACAAATCGTCATAGACGACAAGCGCGTGCATGCCGTTGTCGCGGAAATATTCGCCCATCGCGCAGGCGGTGTAGGGCGCCAGGAACTGCATCGGGGCCGGGTCGGACGCGGTGGCGGCGACGACGATCGAATATTCGAGCGCGCCCTGCTCTTCCAGCGAGCGAACGATCTGCGCCACGGTCGAGCGCTTCTGGCCGACAGCAACATAGATGCAGAACAGCTTCTTGCTGTCATCCTTGCCGGCAGCCGCGTTCACCGGCTTCTGGTTGATGAAGGTATCGACGGCGATGGCGGTCTTTCCGGTCTGGCGGTCGCCAATGATCAGCTCGCGCTGGCCACGGCCGATCGGGATCAGGCTGTCGATGGCCTTCAGGCCGGTCTGCATCGGCTCATGCACCGACTTGCGCGGCATGATGCCGGGGGCCTTCACCTCGACGCGGCTGCGGGTGACGTCCTTCAACGGGCCCTTGCCGTCGATGGGATTGCCAAGCGCATCGACAACGCGGCCAAGAAGGCCCTTGCCGACAGGCGTGTCCACGATTGCGGCTGTCCGGCGCACGACGTCGCCCTCTTTAATGGCGCGGTCATCGCCGAAGATCACGATGCCGACATTGTCCGATTCAAGGTTTAGCGCCATTCCCTTGACGCCCCCCTCGAATTCGACCATCTCGCCGGCCTGAACCTCGTCAAGCCCGTGCACGCGCGCGATACCGTCACCAACGGACAGGACGCGCCCGACCTCGGCGACCTCGGCATCGCTTCCGAAATTGGCAATCTGTTCCTTCAGGATTGCTGAGATTTCAGCCGCACGAATATCCATCACGCTATACCCTTCATAGCTGTTTCAAGCCGGTTAAGTTTGGTTTTGACCGACGTATCGATCATCCGCGAGCCGATGCGGACGACAAGGCCCCCGATCAGCGACGGGTCCACCCGCATGGAAAGCGAGATCTTGTCGCTTCCGGCAAGCTTTGCCACCGCGCTCTCGACACGCGCGCGGCGGGCCTCATCGAGCTCGATGGCGGAAATCACCTCGGCCGAGACCTGTCCGCGGCGGCGGGCATGCTCGGCAAGGAAAGCGGAAATGATACGGGTCAGGGCATGAAGACGGCCATTCGAGGCCACCGTGCCCACAAATTTCACAGTCAGCGCGTCGGCGCCGCCCTTTTCCATGATGGCTGTCATCGCCTTTGTCTGTTCGGACCAGGAAATGGCCGGCGACTCGACAAGCATCTTCACTTCATCATTGCCGGCGACAAGCTCGCCAAGACCTGTCAGGTCGGCGACAACAGCATCGACATTGCCAGCTTCCTCGGCCAGCGCGTACAGCGCACCAGCATAGCGGCCGGCAAGACCCTTAGCGCTAGAACTCAACGACGTGCCCTCATCAAAAAAGGAGTGGTTTTCAGGTGATGCGATCACGCGCCGGCATTCGGTTTCTCCGACCATTCGCATCGCTGTGGGAGCTATCATACCCGTGCGGGAAAGGCAAGCGTCGAAGGTGCCAAAAATGACGCTGTGCGCCGGTTCATTGCCTTATTATCCGATTGCGAGCCACCAGAAATTCTTTCGGCAAATCCCTCCCCAGGCCCTGTGCCGCATGACGCCGCCGCGGCAGGACCGCCTACAGAAAGCTGTAGGGGTCGATATCCACCTGGAGGCGCACTCCGGACGGCAGTGACAATTTCGCCAGCCACCCCTCGATCACCGCCTGCAGGTCGACAGTTTTTTCCGCCTGGATCAGCACCCGCCCGCGGTGACGCCCACGAAGAAACCCCAGCGGCGCGAGGCTTGGCCCGAACACCGACACCCCGTGGAAATGCGGCCTGCTGGCGGCAAGCATCTGCATCGCGGCCTGCAGCCGCTGCGCATCACCCGCCGAGAGCACCAGCGCCGCAAGCCGCGCGAATGGCGGCATTCCGGCAAGACGGCGCGACTCGGCTTCAGTCGCGAGGAAACGGTCACGATCCCCTGACAGCAGCGCCTTCATCACGGCATTGCTGCTGTCCATGGTCTGCAGCATCGCCAGGCCGGGCCGTTCCGCCCGGCCGGCGCGTCCAGCCACCTGCGCCAGCATCTGGAAGCTTCGCTCGGCGGCCCGAAGATCGCCGCCGGCAAGCCCGAGATCGGCATCGACAATGCCGACAAGCGTCAGATTCGGGAAATGGTGCCCCTTGGCCGCCATCTGCGTTCCCACGATGATATCGACCTCGCCCTCCATCACCGAGGTCACGAAACTCTCGGCGCTTCCCGGGCTGGCGACTGTGTCGCTCGAAAACACCGCGAATCGCGCCTCGGGAAAACGCTGCAGCACTTCTTCGGCAAGCCGTTCGACGCCTGGCCCGCAGGCCTGCATGCTGTCCTCCTCCCCGCAATGCGCGCAATCGCGCTGCGGACGGGACTCATAGCCGCAATAATGGCATTTCAGCCGCCCGGCCAGACGGTGCATCACCATCCAGCTGTCACAGTTCGGACAGGTCACCTTGTGACCGCAGGACCCGCACAGGGTCAGCGGCGCGTAACCCCGCCTGTTCAGGAACAGCAGCGACTGCTCGCCTGCCTCGAGCCGCTCGGCGATCGCCGCGACAAGGGGCGGGGCCAGCCAGCGGCCACGCTCCGGCGGCGTCTGCCGCAGATCGACGGCGCGGATTTCCGGAAGCTGCGCCAGCCCGATTCGTTTCGGAAGCGAGATATGCCGGTAGCGCGGCGCGTCGCCGACCCTGCCGGCATTCACCCAGCTTTCCAGCGACGGCGTCGCGGTGGCCAGAATGACCGGGCAGGCCTCGAGCCTTGCGCGAAGCACGGCCATGTCACGGGCGTGATAGACGACCTGGTCCTCCTGCTTGTAGGCCTGCTCATGTTCCTCATCGACAATGATCAGCCCGAGATCGGCGAAGGGCAGGAACAGGGCCGAACGCGCGCCGACCACGACCTGCGCCGCGCCGCTCTGGGCATGGCGCCATGCCCGCCTCTTGCGCCCGGCGGCGACATCAGAATGCCATTCCGTTGGCATCACCCCGAACCGGTCGCGGAATCGCTGCGTCCAGGCCGCCGACCGGGCAATCTCGGGAAGCAGGATCAGCACCTGCTTTCCGGTCTCGATCATGCGGCTGACAGCATCGAAATAGACCTCAGTCTTGCCGGACCCGGTGACCCCGTCGAGAAGCACCGGCCCAAACCCTTGTCCCAGCATGGCGCCGATGGCGTCCGCCGCGCCGGCCTGGTCGGGCGACAGCGCCGGTCCGGCGAGGCGGCGCGGCGGCGGCGGCGGGGTCTCGTCTCTGACAAGCACCATCTCGAGCGAACCGGCGGCGGCCATGCCGGTGATCACGCCAGCGCTGACGCCGGCCTCGCGCTGCAGCTCGGCAGACGGCATCGCCCCGGCAAGGCCGAGAATATCAGCAACCCTCTGGCGCGCCGCGGTCAGCGTCTCGCCTTCCGGCGGCGGCGATGGACGGCGATAGAGCTTGCGCTGCGGCGGCGGCTGCAGCGCCTGCGGCTGGCTGAGCGCCATCTTCGCGACGCTGCCGATCGGCGCCATGGTCCAGGCGGCGACACGTTCCAGGAAATCGACAAAGGCCGGCGCCAGCGGCGCCAGCGCCGGCACCTCGCTCACCGCTTTCAGCGATTCCGGCGCGACCCCGCCCGCGCCCGGCCCCAGCACGATGCCGTAGAGCTGGCGCGGGCCAAAGGGAACGCCGACGATGGTGCCACGTTCCAGCGGCGCACCGTCAGCCGTGCTGTAATCGAAGGCGCGGTCGAGCGGCACCGCGACAGCAACCCGCACGGTGGCGGCCCTGACCTGGCTGTCACTTGACCTGGCTGTCACTGTTCGGGGTCACCGTCTGTTACGCTCCGTCGGGTCTTCGGCAGGTGGATTTGGCGGGCGGCATGCGATACACTGCGCGCGTCGCCCAGATCGACATCAATCTACACCGGAAGAGCAGGTTTCCCGACATGAAAATTTTCCTCGACAGCGCCGATATCGACGAGATCAAAACCTATATTGCCAGCGGCTTTGTCGATGGTGTCACGACCAACCCGTCCCTGATCGCCAAATCGGGCCGCAACATTCTCGAGGCCATCAGCGAGATCTGCGAGCTTGTCGACGGGCCGGTGAGCGCCGAAGTGGCGGCCACCGACCATGAGACCATGCTTGCCGAAGGCCGCAAGCTTGCCAAGCTGGCCCCGAATGTGACCGTGAAAGTGCCGCTGACCGAGGACGGGCTTCGCACCTGCCGCGCGCTCAGCGACGAGGGAACCGACGTCAATGTCACCCTCTGCTTCACCGCCGGTCAGGCGCTTCTGGCGGCCAAGGCCGGCGCCACCTTCATCTCGCCCTTCGTCGGAAGGCTGGATGACATCGGCCAGGACGGCATGGGACTGATCGAGGAGATCTGCACCATCTACGACCAGTACGGGTTCGACACCGAGGTCCTGGTCGCCTCGGTCCGCAGCACGCAGAATATCGTCGACGCCGCCATGCTTGGCGCCGATGTCGCCACCCTGCCGCCGAAGATCCTGGGCGCCCTCTACAAGCATCCGCTGACCGACAAGGGTCTGGCCGCCTTCATTTCCGACTGGGAAGGCACCGGCCAGTCGATTCTCTAGGGTCGATGGCGGGCGGCAGCGACAACCGGCTGGCCTGGCTTGACTGGCTCGAGACCGAGCGGCGCTATGGCGTCAACACGCTTGCCGCCTATGCCGGCGACCTTGATGATTATCGCATCTTCACCGGCGGCGGCGACAATGCCGCCCCCGACCGCCGCGCCTTTCGCGGCTGGCTTGCCGACATGGCCGAGCGCGGCCTGGCGCGCAGCACCATCGCGCGGCGGGTCTCGGCGCTGCGGAGCTTCTACCGGTTCTGCGGGCGCACCGGCAGGCTGGAAATATCCGATCTGGGGTGGCTTCGCGCGCCGCGCCCCCCGAAATCCATTCCCAAGCCGGTGTCCGAGGAGGAGGCCCGCGCGATGCTGGCGGCGATCTTCCGGCGGCGCGGCGACGACTGGACGAAACAGCGCGATTTCGCCCTTCTGATGATTCTCTACGGAAGCGGGCTTCGCATTTCCGAGGCGCTGTCTCTGCAGCGCGGCGATGCGCCGCTTGGCGAATGGCTGCGAATCACCGGAAAGGGCGACAAGACCCGCGAGGTGCCGGTGCTTCCCGCGGTGGCCGAGGCGGTGGCACATTATCTTGCCGCCTGTCCGTTCGATGGCGGGCCGGAGGGTCCGCTGTTCGTCAGCAGCCGCGGCAACGGTTTCGGGGCGCGCGCCGCGCAGCGTCTGGTGGAGGCGCTCCGCCTCGAGCTCAGCCTTCCGGCGCATGTCACGCCGCACGCGCTCCGTCACGCCTTTGCCACGCATCTTCTTGGCAACGGCGCCGATCTGCGCGCCATCCAGGAATTGCTTGGCCATGCCAGCCTGTCGACAACGCAGCGTTACACCAGCGTCGACGAGGCGCATCTCCTGCGGCTTCACCGCGAGACGCATCCCCGGGCCGGATAGGGCGCCGGGAACATCACATTGGTCTGCTAAATGCGGGGTCTGCTAAATGCGGGGTCTGCTACATGTGGATGGCGCGGCCATCGACGGCCAGGGCGGCTTCCTTCACCGCCTCGTTCAGCGTCGGGTGCCCGTGACAGGTGCGGGCGATATCCTCGGATGACGCGCCGAACGCCATCGCGGTGGCGCATTCATGGATAATCGTGCCCGCCTCATGGCCGATGATATGGACGCCCAGCACCCTGTCGGTCTCGGCATCCGCCAGGATCTTCACGAAGCCGTCACTGTGCCCCTGGGCGCGGGCGCGGCTGTTCGCCGAAAAGGGGAAGCTTCCCTTCCTGTAGGCGATGCCTGCCTCCTTCAGCGCCTCCTCGCTCTTGCCAAGCGTGGCGACTTCCGGCGCGGTATATACGATTCCCGGCACCAGATCATAATCCACATGGCCGGCATGGCCCGCCATCATCTCGACAGCGGCGACGCCGTCCTCTTCCGCCTTGTGGGCCAGCATCGGGCCGTCAATCACATCGCCGATGGCATAGATATCCTCGACCGAGGTCTCGAAGCGGGCATCCACCCGGATCCGGCCGCGGTCACTCAGCGCGATGCCGACCTCCTCAAGGCCAAGCCCGTCGGTGGCCGGGTGACGCCCGACCGCGACAAGCGCGATATCCGCCTTGATGGTCTCGGCCTCGCCGCCGCCAGCCGGCTCGACCGTCAGCGTGACGCCGGACTTGCCGGCCTTCGCCGCCTTCACCGCTGTCTTCAGGCGGAAGGACAGGCCCTGCTTTTTCGCCATTGCCATGAATTTCTTCGCGATCTCGTCATCCATGCCGGGAAGGATCCGCGGCAGGAACTCGATCACCTCCACCTCGGCGCCAAGACGCGCCCAGACGGTGCCAAGCTCGAGCCCGATATAGCCGGCACCGATCACGATGAGCTTCTTCGGCACCTTCGCAAGCGCCAGCGCGCCGGTGGAGCTGACAATGCGGATCTCGTCGATCTCGATCCCCGGAAGGCTTGAGGCATGGCTCCCGCTGGCGATCAGGATACGCTCGGCGGTGTAGCGTCCCGCGTCCGTGCCATCGCTGACACTGACCTTGCCGGGACCTTCGATCCGCGCCGCGCCCTGAAGGCGGGTGACCTTGTTCTTCTTGAACAGGAAATCGATGCCGCCGGTCAGGCTGCCGACGATCTCGTCCTTGCCCTGCATCATCTTGCCAAGGTCGAGCTTGACGCTGCCAAGCTGGATGCCGAGCCCGGCAAGCTCGCCGCCGGCCGCCGCCGCGTAATGTTCCGAGGCGTTGAGAAGCGCCTTCGAGGGTATGCAGCCGACATTCAGGCAGGTGCCGCCAAGCGTCTCGCGCTTTTCGACACAGGCGACATTCATGCCGAGCTGCGCCGCGCGGATGGCGGCGACATAGCCTCCCGGTCCGGCGCCGATGACGATCAGGTCAAAATGGGTCTCGCTCATCTGCATCCCCCAGATAGCAGTTCAGACAAAAGGTGATGCCGGTCAGACATTGGTCGGACATTTGTCAGACAATGGTCAGACGCCAAGCACCAGCCGGCGCGGATCCTCGACAAGCTCCTTGATACGGGCAAGGAAGGATACCGCCTCGCGCCCATCGATGATCCGGTGATCATAGGACAGCGCAAGATACATCATCGGACGAATCACGATGGCGTCATCCACCACCACGGCGCGCTTCTCGATCTTGTGCATGCCGAGGATTCCGCTTTGCGGCGGATTGAGGATCGGGGTCGACATCAGCGATCCGTAGACACCGCCATTCGAGATGGTGAAGGTGCCGCCGGCCATGTCATCCGGCGTGATCTTGCCGTTGCGCGCGCGATCGCCGAAATCGGCGATGCGGGTCTCGATCTCGGCAAGGCCAAGCGCCCCGGCATCGCGGACCACCGGCACCACAAGGCCCTGCGGCGTGCCGACAGCCACACCGATATTGTAGTAGTTCTTGTAGATGATGTCGGTGCCGTCGATCTCGGCATTCACCGCCGGAAATTCCTGCAGCGCCTTGATCGAGGCAAGGACGAAGATTCCCATGAAGCCGAGGCGCGTGCCGAAAGCGGCCTCGAATTCCTGCCGGTAGGCGCTGCGAAGCGCCATCATTGCCGACATGTCGACCTCATTGAAGGTGGTCAGCATCGCTGCCGTGTTCTGCGCGGTCTTCAGCCTTGTGGCGATCACCTGGCGAAGCTTCGACATCGGCACGCGCTCCTCGCGGGCCGCGTCTTCCGGGCGGGGCTGCTGGCGCGGCACCGCTTGGGCTGCGGCAGGTGCGCTCTGGGCCGCCTGCCGGGCTGCCTGCGGCGCGGCGGCGGATCCGCCCTTCATATGGGCCAGCACGTCGGCCTTGGTAATGCGGCCGTCAACGCCGGTGCCGGCGATCGCCGCCGGGTTCAGCCCGTTTTCCTCGACAAGGCGGCGGACCGCCGGCGACAGGGGAATATCCGATGCCGGGGCAGTGGCTTCCGGGGCTCTGGTTTCCGGGGCGGGGACCGGTGAAGAGGCCGGAGCTGGTGACTCAGTTTTTGCCGGGGCGGCAGGAGCGGCGGCAGCCGGGGCGGCGGCCGCGCCTTCATTCAGCATGGCCAGGCTGGCGCCGACCTCCACGGTGGCGCCTTCCGCTGCGAGGATCTCGCCAAGAGTGCCGGCGGCGGGGGCCGGCACCTCAAGCGTCACCTTGTCGGTTTCCAGCTCGACAACCGGCTCGTCGGCGGCCACGGCGTCTCCGGTTGTCTTGATCCAGCGGGCAACGGTTGCATCTGCCACGGATTCGCCAAGGGTGGGAACTGTAATTTCGATTGCCATGGCGGTCTGCTCTCCTTGGAAGTGGGGCGCGGCGCGCCCGTCCAGCTCAATCTGAAGGGAAAGGCCTGTCCGGCCGGTCCCTGTCTACTTGTCGTCGGTGTCGTGACCGAGCGCCGCGGCGACAAGTGCCGCCTGCTCACGGTTGTGACGCGCCAGCGTTCCTGTCGCCGGCGAAGCGGCGGCGTCACGTCCGGCATAGACCAGCCTTGTCTGCGCTGTGCCGGCCTCGGTCATCGCCTCCTCGATGAAATCGCGGACGAAGGTCCAGCCGCCCATGTTGCGTGGCTCTTCCTGACACCAGACCAGCTCGGCCTTCGGCGTGGCCTCAAGAACCTCGATCAGCGCCTTTGTCGGGAACGGGTAGAGCTGTTCGATGCGGATAATCTCGGTATCCCACTGCCCGGCCTCGTCGCGCGCCGCCGCAAGATCGTAATAGACCTTGCCGCTGCACATCACCAGACGAGTCGCCTTGCCGGACTTTACCCTGGTGTCCCGCTCGTCAAGAACGCGGTGGAAGGTGGTGCCGGGCCCCATATCCTCGAGCTTCGAGACGCAGGCCTTGTGACGAAGCAGCGATTTCGGCGTCATGATCACCAGCGGCTTGCGGAAGTCGCGGCGCAGCTGGCGGCGAAGGACGTGGAAATAATTCGCCGGGGTGGTGCAGTTGACGACCTGCATATTGTCCTCGGCGCACAGCTGAAGATACCGCTCCAGCCTGGCCGAGGAATGCTCCGGCCCCTGGCCTTCATAGCCGTGCGGCAGCAGCAGCACCAGCGCGTTCATGCGCAGCCATTTGGATTCGCCGGAGGAGATGAACTGGTCGATCACGACCTGCGCGCCATTGGCGAAATCACCGAACTGCGCCTCCCACATGACAAGCGCGTTCGGCTCCGCCTGCGAGAAGCCGTATTCGAACCCCATCACAGACGCCTCGGACAGGGGGGAGTCGATCACCTCGAACATCGCCTGCTCGTCGGACAGGTGTGACAGCGGGGCGTAGCGCTCCTCGGTCGCCTGGTCGACAAGGACAGCATGGCGCTGGCTGAAGGTGCCGCGGCAGGAATCCTGGCCGGAAAGGCGCACCATGTCGCCTTCGAGAAGCAGCGATCCGAAGGCCAGATGCTCGGCCGTTGCCCAGTCCAGCCCCTCGCCCTCGGCGATGCGCTTGGCGCGGGTTTCGACAATGCGCGTCAGTTTCGAATTCAGCGTCATATGCTCGGGAACGGTGGTCATCGATTCGCCGATCTGCCGCAGCCTGTCCAGATCGACAGCAGTGTCGCCGCGGCGTTCCACCCCGTGCGCGGTGCGCATGCCCGACCAGCTTCCCTCCAGCCAGTCCGCCTTGTTCGGGCGGTAATTCGTGCCGGCCTCGAATTCCGCGTCAAGATAGGCGATGCGGTCGTCAACCACCTTCTGCGCCTGTTCCGGGGTCATGATCCCCTCGGCGATCAGCTTTTCGGCATAGATGCTGCGGGCGGTCGGATGCTTGCCGATGGTCTTGTACATCAGCGGCTGCGTGAACATCGGCTCGTCGCCTTCATTATGGCCGAAGCGGCGGTAGCAGAAGACATCGAGAACCACATCGGTGCCGAAGGCCTGACGAAACTCGATGGCGATGCGCGCGGCATGAACCACGGCTTCCGGATCATCGCCATTCACATGGAAGATCGGGGCCATCACCATCTTCGCCACATCCGTCGGATAGGGCGAGGAGCGCGAATAATGCGGGCTGGTGGTAAAGCCGATCTGGTTGTTCACGATGATATGGATGGTGCCGCCGGTACGGTAGCCGCGAAGCGCCGAAAAGGCGAAGGTCTCGCCAACCACGCCCTGGCCGGCAAACGCCGCATCGCCATGAAGCAGAATGCCGACGACCTCCCTGCGCTCGACGTCGCCGCGCTGTTCCTGCTTGGCGCGGACACGGCCAACCACAACCGGATCGACAATCTCCAGATGCGACGGGTTGGGCGCCAGGCTCAGATGCACCGTCTTGCCGTCGAACTCGCGGTCGGATGAGGCCCCCATATGGTATTTCACATCGCCCGAGCCACCGGCATTTTCCGGGTTCGCCGGATTGCCGAGGAATTCCGAGATGATCGCGCGGAACGGCTTGCCAAAGACATTATGCAGGATGTTAAGACGGCCGCGATGCGCCATGCCGACAACGATCTCGCCGACGCCAAGCTGTGTGCCACGCTTCAGGATCTGCTCGATGGCCGGGATCATCGCCTCGCCGCCATCGACGCCAAACCGCTTGGTGCCGGTGTATTTCTTGTGAAGGTACTTCTCGAACTCCTCGGCATCGACAAGGCGCTCATAGATGGCCTTCTTGCCGCGCTTGGTGAAATCGGTGCGGTTGCCGATGGCCTCGATCCGCTCCTGGATCCACGCCTTCTGCGCCGGATCCTGGATATGCATGAATTCGACACCGATGGTGCTGCAGTAGGTCTTGCGAAGCGTCTCGACGATTTCGCGGAGGGTCGCCGTCTCAAGTCCCAGAACGTAATTGATAAAGATCGGCCGGTCCCAATCCTCGTCGGTGAAGCCGTAGGCGGCGGGATCAAGCTCGGGATGAAGCGGCTTGGTCTCCAGCGACAGCGGGTCGAGATCGGCAAGAAGGTGGCCGCGGATGCGATAGGCCCGGATCAGCATCACCGCGCGAAGCGAATCAAGCGTCGCGGCGCGCATGTCATCGGCGTTCATGTGCCGGCCGGCCGCGTGGCCGGCTGCCACCGCGTTCACCGAGTCGGCAGGATCGGTGGCGCCGACAATGCGGCTTGCGTTTCGCGCCCAGCTTGGCCCCTGATCGATTTCAACGCTGCTGTCGCCAACGGCGTTCAGCTTCTCGAAATAATCCGCCCAGCGCCTGTCGACAGCGGACGGGTCGCGCCCCCATGCGGCGTTCATCTCGGCGATGAAGGTGGCGTTTGCCGCTGAAAGGAAAGTCAGGTCAAGATCGTCGGTCTGGCCGGCCTGCTCCGGCCGTTGCCCCGCGTCATCCATCTGTCTAGCACCCGTTCACGTTATCATTTTGTTCCAGTCTAGGCGCTGCAAGCCGAAACTTTCAAGCCATCAGCGCCAGACCGGGCGTTCTCTATCCTGCGCGCGCCATTGCGCGGGTAATGGCATTGCCGATATCGGCAGGCGATTCCGCCATCTCGAACCCGGCGGCCTGCATCGCCCCGATCTTGTCGGAGGCGGCCCCGCTGCCACCACTGACAATGGCGCCGGCATGACCCATGCGGCGGCCCGGCGGCGCTGTCTGGCCGGCAATGAAGCCGGCGATCGGCTTCTGGTTCGGCTGTGCCGCGTAGAAGGCTGCCGCCTCTTCCTCGGCCGAGCCGCCGATCTCGCCGATCATCACGATCGCCTCGGTCTGGTCGTCGGCGAGAAACATCTCGAGACAGTCGATGAAGTTGGTGCCATTGACCGGATCGCCGCCAATGCCGATGCAGGTCGACTGGCCAAGACCGACAGCCGATGTCTGCGCCACCGCCTCATAGGTCAGGGTGCCGGAGCGCGACACGATGCCGATCTTGCCTGGCGTGTGGATATGGCCCGGCATGATGCCGATCTTGCACTCGCCAGGGGTGATGATACCCGGACAGTTCGGCCCGATCAGGCGGCTGTTGCTGGCGTCCAGGGCGCGCTTCACCTTGACCATGTCAAGAACCGGAATGCCTTCGGTGATGCAGATGATCAGCGGCATGCCGGCATCGATGGCCTCAAGGATCGAATCAGCGGCAAAGGGCGGCGGCACATAGATCACCGAGGCGTTCGCCGCGGTCTCGGCCATCGCCTCGACAACCGAATTGAACACCGGCAGACCAAGATGCGTCTGCCCGCCCTTGCCGGGGGTCACCCCGCCAACCATGGCGGTGCCGTAATCGATCGCCTGTTCGGAATGGAAGGTGCCCTGCGCACCGGTAAAGCCCTGGCAGATCACCCGGGTCTGGCTGTTCACAAGAACTGACATGACATTTTCCCCCGTCAGGCAGTCGCGGCGACGATTTTCGTCGCGGCGTCGGCCAGATTGTCCGCCGGAATGATATCGAGGCCGCTATCGGCCATGATCTTCTTGCCTTCCTCGACATTGGTGCCTTCCAGCCTGACAACCAGGGGCTTGTCCAGCCCGAGGGTCCGCGCCGCGCTGACAACGCCCTCGGCGATGATGTCGCAGCGCATGATGCCGCCGAAGATATTCACAAGGATGCCCTTCACATTGGCGTCGGACAGGATGATCTTGAAGGCCTCGGTAACCCGCTCGGCGGTCGCGCTCCCCCCGACATCGAGGAAGTTCGCCGGCGAGCCGCCGCGAAGCTGGATGATGTCCATGGTCGCCATCGCCAGGCCAGCGCCGTTGACCATGCAGCCGATATTGCCGTCAAGCTTGATGTAGTTCAGCTCGAATTCGCTGGCCCGCACCTCGGCCGGGTCCTCCTCGGCAAGGTCGCGAAGCTCCATCACATCGGCATGCCGGTACAGCGCGTTGCCGTCGAAGCTCATCTTCGCGTCAAGCGCCAGCAGGTCGCCGCTTCCGGTGACCACCAGCGGGTTGATCTCGACAAGGCTGGCGTCAAGCTCGGTAAAGGCGCGGTACAGGCCGGACAGGAAGGATGGCAGCTGCTTCGCCGTTTCCTTCGACAGCCCCATCACCGCGGCGAGCCGGCGCACATGATGCGCCTGCAGGCCGGTGGCAGGGTCGATGCCAAGCGACAGGATCTTCTCGGGATTCGTTTCCGCGACCTCCTCGATATCCATGCCGCCCTCGCTGGAGGCGATGAAGGTCACGCGGCTGTTGCCGCGGTCAACCAGAAGCGAGAGATAGAGCTCGTCGCCGATGTCGCAGCCTTCCTCGATATAGAGACGCTGCACCTCGCGGCCCTGCGGTCCGGTCTGGTGGGTGACAAGCGTCTTGCCGAGAAGCTCGGTGGCGACCTGCTTCACCTCCTCGACAGACTTCACCACCTTCACGCCGCCGGCCTTGCCGCGGCCGCCGGCATGAATCTGCGCCTTCACCACATAGACAGGCCCGCCAAGCGCGTTGGCGCCGGCGACAGCTTCATCGACAGAAAAAGCCGGCTTGCCGCGTGGCACCGGCACGCCGAAGCCTGACAGCAGGGCCTTGGCCTGATGTTCATGGATATTCATGTAACCCCCCACATGACGGGCCCGCGCCCGCCTTTCGCACTAGTCCAGTGACTCAACAACCTCGTTCAGCGCCCGCACCGCGGCGACCGAATGATCAAACATCTGCTGCTCCTCGTCATCGAGGGCGATGTCAACGATGCGCTCGACCCCGCCGGCGCCGATCACCACCGGCACCCCGCCATAGAGACCGTCAAGCCCGTAGGCATTCTCGACATAGGCGGCGCAGGGAAGCACCCGCTTCTTGTCGTGGATGAAGGCCTCGGCCATCTCGATGGCGGAGGATGCCGGCGCGTAAAAGGCCGATCCGGTCTTCAGCAGCCCGACGACTCGGCGCCGCCGTCACGGGTGCGCTGCACGATCTCGGCGATCTTCGCCTCGGTGGCCCATCCCATCTTGATCAGGTCGGGAACCGGAATGCCGGCCACCGTCGAATAGCGGACAAGCGGCACCATGGTGTCGCCATGGCCGCCGAGGACGAAGGCTGTCACATCCTCGACCGACACCCCGAATTCCTCGGCGAGGAAGTAGCGGAAGCGCGCGGAGTCCAGAACGCCGGCCATGCCCACAACACGCGCCGTCGGCAGGCCCGAGGCCTGCTGCAGCACGCCGACCATGACGTCGAGCGGGTTTGTGATGCAGATGACAAAGGCGTCCGGGCAGTTGTCGCGGATGCCGGCGCCAACCTGCTGCATGACCTTTGTGTTGATGCCGATCAGATCGTCGCGGCTCATTCCCGGCTTGCGGGCGACGCCGGCGGTGACAATCACCACATCGCTGCCGGCAAGCGCGGCATAGTCGTTCGATCCCTCGAGCGCGGCGTCGAACCCCTCGATCGGGCTGGCCTGCGCGATGTCGAGGGCCTTGCCCTGAGGAACACCTTCGGCAATGTCGAAGAGGGTGACGTCGCCAAGCTGCTTCAACCCGGCAAGGAGCGCCAGGGTGCCCCCGATATTGCCGGCGCCGACGAGAGAGATTTTGTTGCGGGCCATGGCTTCACTGTTCCTGATGTCTTGACGAGATGCGGGAACGGCGTTGCCGGCTGGCACCGCCGATAAACATTGCCGTGGGTGTACCGGAATCCGGATGGTCAAACAAGAGGAATTGGTGTCGATTCTGCAACATGCCGGTCTAGCCGGCGCGGCGCGTCATCTCGCCAAGACGCGATCTTGTGCGGTCGAATTCGAAGGCGAACTGATGACCGTCATACAGCGTCTCGATGCCGCTTGCCGCCGAGGCGATCAGGAAACGCTGCCGGTCGTAGAGCGCATCGATCAGCCACATGAAACGCCGCGCCGCCGGCTCGTTCGCATCGCTCAGCACCGGCACCGATTCCACCACCAGCCCGGCAAAGCGTCCGGCGATGGCAAGATAGTCGCGCGCCGCCAGCGGGGCCTCGCACAGCGCTGCAAAGCTTGTCTTCGCCACATCGCCCGCCACCCGGTCAAAGATGATCTCGCGCCCGGCCACCCGCACCACATCGCCGGTGACGGCGGCCCCGCCTGCCAGGCTGACAAAGGCGGCGTCCAGGGCTTCGGTCGCGTCAGCATCATCCGGCGTGTACCAGGCCGGAAGAGACGCCAGCATGCTGGCCCGCCAGTCCGCGCCGGCGGCGATTTCCAGAACATCGCATTTGTCTTTCAGCAGTGCGATGAAGGGAAGGAACCGGTCGCGGTGAAGCCCGTTCTTGTAAAGGTCATCCGCATGCCTGTTCGAGGTGGCGACAACGGTCACGCCGCGCGCGAACATGGCCGTGAACAGACGCGCCAGGATCATCGCGTCAGCGATATCGCGAACCTCCATCTCGTCAAAGCACATGACCCGACCGCGCGATGCCAGGCTGTCGGCGGCGGCGGTGATCGGATCGGCCTTGCCAGCTTCGCGCGCGCCATGGATGGCATCCTGCGCCAGCACCATGAAATCGTGGAAATGCAGCCGGAAGGGCGGCGCCTGCGGCGCGGTGACCCGCAGCGCCTCATGGAACATGTCCATCAGCATGGTCTTGCCGCGCCCCACCCCGCCATGAATGTAGAGCCCGCGCGGCGCGGCGGCGCGGCGGCGGAACCAGCTCCGCCCGCCCGCCGAGGCAAGCCGTGGCAGAAGACCGTCAAGTGCCCGCGCCACGGCGGACTGCCCCTCGTCAGGCTGCAGACGGCCCGCCTCTATGCCGGCGGCGATCGCGGCGGCGACGCTGTCATGCAGGCCATGGTCTTGGGAGGCAGGTTCAGACATCATCAGGTCCGGCGGCGGGCACGGGCTGGCGGAACGGCCGCCCTGTGCGGCCTAGCGGCTGGCAATCTCGCTCTTGATCCCGGCGATGGCCTTGCCGGGGTTCAGGCCCTTGGGGCAGGTCTTGGCGCAGTTCATGATGGTGTGGCAGCGATAGAGCGCGAAGCTGTCATCAAGAGCATCAAGCCGCTCGTCGGTCCGGTCATCGCGGCTGTCGGCGACCCAGCGATAGGCCTGCAGAAGCACCGCCGGTCCCAGATACTCGTCGCTGTTCCACCAGTAGCTCGGGCAGGCCGTCGAACAGCTGAAGCACAGCACGCATTCCCACAGACCGTCGAGCTTCTCGCGCTGCTCCGGGGACTGCCGCCGCTCTTCACCCTCGGGCGCGTCCTCGTCCGCCTTCAGCCACGGCTCGATCGAGGCAAGCTGGCGATAGGCGTTGCTGAGGTCTGGCACCAGGTCCTTGACCACCGGCATGTGCGGCAGCGGGAAGATTTTCACCTCGCCCTTCACATCGCTGATGCTTTTCAGACAGGCCAGCGTGTTGGTGCCGTCGATATTCATCGAGCAGGAGCCGCAGATCCCCTCGCGGCAGGACCGCCGGAAGGTCAGGCTGCTGTCCTGCTCGCTCTTGATCTTGATCAGGGCATCGAGAACCAGCGGCCCGCAATCATCCAGATCGACGTCGAACTTGTCGATCCGCGGGTTGGCGTCATCATCCGGCGACCAGCGATAAATCTGGAAAGTGCGCACATTCGAGGCGCCGTCCGGCGCCTTGTGATGGTCGCCGGAGGTGATCTTCGAATTCGCGGGAAGGGTGAATTCAGCCATCGTCCTCGCTCCCTTTCGCCGGTTCGTTATCTAATAGACGCGCGGTGCCGGCGGAATCGGCGCCACATCGTTGCTCAGCGTGTTCATCACCACGCCGCGGTAATCAAGGCGCGACTTGTTGTTCTCGTCGAGCCACATCACGGTGTGCTTCATCCAGTTCTCGTCATCGCGCTCCGGCCAGTCCTCATGCGCGTGGGCGCCGCGCGATTCCTCGCGCTGATCTGCCGATCGGATGGTGACAAGCGCCTGCCCCATGAGGTTTTCCAGCTCCAGCGCCTCGACAAGGTCGGTGTTCCAGATCAGCGACTGGTCCTTTACCCCGATATGCCCCATCTTCGCGGCGATCTTGTCCATGTGGCCGACACCGTCGGTCAGGCTCTGGCTGGAGCGGAAGACGGCGGCGTGGCGCTGCATGACCTGCTGCATTTCCAGGCGGATGCCGGCGGCGCCCTCATCGCCCTTGGCGTGGCGCATCCGGTCAAAACGGTCGAGCGCCTTGTCGGTGGCTTCCTGCGGTGCGCTTCGCGCAGTGCCGTTCGGCGTGCAGGTCTCGGCGGCGCGATGCGCTGCCGCGCGTCCGAAGACAACGATATCGAGAAGCGAGTTGGTGCCAAGGCGGTTGGCGCCATGCACCGACACGCAGGCCGCCTCGCCGATCGCCATCAGGCCCGGCACCGTGGCGTTTTCATCGCCCTTCGCCGAAATCACCTCGCCATGATAGTTGGTCGGGATGCCGCCCATATTGTAATGCACGGTCGGCAGCACCGGAATCGGCTCGCGGGTCACATCGACGCCGCAGAAGATCTTCGCCGTCTCGGTGATTCCCGGAAGCCGCTGATGCAGCGTGTCAGCGTCGATATGCTCGAGATGAAGCATGATATGGTCCTTGTTCGGACCGACGCCGCGCCCCTCGTTGATCTCGATGGTCATGGCGCGGCTGACGACATCGCGGCTCGCCAGATCCTTGGCCGTCGGCGCGAAACGTTCCATGAAGCGCTCGCCCTCGGAATTGGTCAGATAGCCGCCCTCGCCGCGCGCGCCCTCGGTGATCAGGACGCCGGCACCATAGACACCCGTGGGGTGGAACTGGACAAATTCCATATCCTGAAGCGGCAGCCCGGCACGAAGCGCCATGGCATT
Organism: Puniceispirillaceae bacterium (SeqCode); assembly: GCA_049890015.1. Taxonomy (GTDB): domain Bacteria; phylum Pseudomonadota; class Alphaproteobacteria; order Puniceispirillales; family Puniceispirillaceae; genus UBA8309. The sequence continues at coordinate 6,861 of JBMHCH010000125.1, read as the reverse complement.
GCCGTCGCCGGTGCAGGTGTGGGCCGAGGTGCAGGAGAAATAGACGCGGCCATACCCGCCGGTGGCCAGAACCGTCTGCTGTCCCCAGAAGCGGTGAAGCGTGCCGTCTTCCATGCACAGCGCGATGATGCCCGCGCATTCGCCATCCTCGTTCATCAGCAGGTCGAGCGCGAAGAATTCGATATGGAAATGCGCCTTGTGCTTCAGGCACTGCTGGTAGAGCGTATGAAGAATGGCATGACCGGTGCGGTCGGCGGCGGCGCAGGCGCGGCGCGCCATCGACTTGCCGTAATCCAGCGTGTGACCGCCGAACGGACGCTGATAGATCTTGCCTTCCTCGGTGCGCGAGAAGGGGACGCCGTAATTCTCCAGCTCGATGACCGAGGGAATGGCGTTGCGGCACATATATTCGATGGCGTCCTGGTCGCCGAGCCAGTCGGACCCCTTGACCGTGTCATACATGTGATACTGCCAGTTGTCGCCCTCGCCCATATTGTTCAGCGCGGCGCCGATGCCGCCCTGCGCCGCCACAGTGTGCGAGCGGGTCGGAAACACCTTGGTGATGCAGGCGGTGTTCAGGCCCGATGCCGCCATCCCGAGCGTGGCGCGCAGTCCGGCACCGCCAGCCCCCACAACGACGACGTCATAATGATGGTCCGTGATTTCATAAGCCGACATCCGTCCGCCCTTTCACATAAATGAGCCGCACATAAACAGCCCGGGCCGACCCGCATCTAGAACGCGACGCGCGCCACCGCCCACAAACTTGCCAAACCGATCGACGCCATGACGGCGCGCATCACCAGAAGCGCTGCGTTCCGTCCCCCGCCGAGGGTGATGTAGTCCTCGATGACAACCTGCAAACCGAGACTGCCATGCCAGAGCCCGACCACCAGCAACACCGCCAGCGCGGCGGCATGGCCAGGATGGCCGACGAGGGCTGCCGCGCCGCCGTAGTCGAGGCCGCCGAGACGGGCCAGCAGCACGGTGAAATAAATCATCAGCGCCAGCACCAGGACAGCGCTGTAACGCTGCCATTTCCAGTGCGCCAGCCCCGAATGGCGCCGACGATGCTGGATGCCTGCAGGATACTCCGCCATCGCCGCCGCCCTCACATCACTGCGGCGGCCCAGAGGCCGGCCGTCAGAACCAGTGTCAGGAACAGCACCATATGGCCATTCCGGTAGACCTCGGGAATGGTAAGCCCGTATCCCAGATCCCAGCCAAGATGTCTTATTCCATTCAGCGCATGGTAGATCAGCGCAGCCGAATAGCCGAATAGGACAAATTGCCCCAAAGGATGCGCCAGCAGCCCGGCGACAATATTGTAACGTTCCGCCCCAAGGCCAAGCGCCACAAGCCAGGCGGCCAGCACCAGCGTGCCCGTAGTCAGCACGATCCCGGACGCCCGGTGGGCGATTGACATCATGGAGGTGAGCTGCGGTCGGTAGACCTGCAGATGCGGCGACAGCGGCCGTGTCCTCGCCATGCGGCTGAATCCTTTTATTACTCTTGGCACCTTTTGGTGGAATGTATGGCGGCAGACGGATATTAGTCAATGTGAAAGCGGACCGCAGACCGCTGCAGCAGACGTCGCACAGCATCCGACACCCCGCCCCGACCCCCGCTCGCGGAGACAACGCGCCGGCCATGAAACAGCTTCTTTCCATCCAGTCCGCAGTGGCCGCCGGCTTCGTCGGCAACAGCGTCGCCGGGCCGGTGCTGACGGCGCTTGGTCAGCACCCGATCCTTGTCGATACCATTCTGCTGGCGGCGCACCCGGGGTACGGCAAACGCGCTGGCGGCGCGGTTCCGGCCGCCATTCTTGCCGATATCCTCGACGGTCTTGCCGAGCTGACAGAGATTTCCGCCATCGGCACGGTGATCAGCGGTTATCTGGGAGGCGCCGACCAGATCGCCGCCATCGCCGGCTTCATTGACGGCTGGAAGACGCGCCGGGCCGGACACCCCGCCGGGCGCTATATCCTGGATCCGGTTCTGGGGGATGGCGGGCGGCTATATGTCGCGCCAGAACTCGCCCGGGCGATGGTCACGCACCTGCTGCCGCGCGCCGACATCATCACGCCGAACCGCTATGAGCTGTCCTACCTGTCAGGCGGCGCGGTGGAGGATGCGGATGCGGCGCGTCAGGCGGCAGAGGAGCTTATCACGCGCTTCAGCCTTGAAGCTGTCATCGCCACCGGCATTGCTGATGGCGCGGGGGGAACCGGCGATCTGCTGGTCAAGGCCACAGGCGAGACGGCCTGGCAGCCGGCTGTCGAAGGCGGCCGGAATGTTGCCGGTGGCGGCGATTTCCTGACAGCGACATTCGCCGGGCTTGTGAATGCCGGCAATGACCCGGCGTCGGCCTTTACGCGCGCCAGCACGCTGACGCAGTCCGTCATCGCCGCCAGCCCCGGAAGCCGCGACCTGGCCCTTCTCGACCATCTTCAGGATGTGGCGGCGCTCAAGGCCTGATGACCGGCCGGTGAGACTGCTTTGGAAGATCAGCGGCCCGAAAGGCCGCGCTCGGCGACAAGCTCGGCGATCTGCACCGAATTCAGCGCCGCGCCCTTGCGCAGATTGTCCGAAACACACCAGAACACCATGCCGTTCTCGACAGTCGGGTCCTTGCGGATGCGGCTGATGAAAACGGCGTCCTCGCCGGCAGCCTCGTGCGGGGTGACATAGCCTTCATTCGCGCGGTGGTCGATCACCGTGACACCCGGCGCCTCGCGAAGAAGCTCGCGCACGCCGTTTTCGGTCATCGGCCTGTCCGTTTCGATGAAGACGGCCTCGCTGTGGCCGATGAAGACCGGGATGCGGACGCAATGCGCCACCAGTTCGATCGCCGGATCGAGGATCTTCTTCGTCTCCGCCGTCATCTTCCACTCCTCCTTGGTGAATCCGTCATCAAGGAACACATCGATATGCGGAATGGCGTTGAAGGCGATCTGCTTGGTGAACTGTTCAGGCTGCACCGGATCATTCACATAGATGCCGCGGGTCTGGTTGAACAGCTCGTCCATGCCGGCCTTGCCGGCGCCCGACGTCGCCTGATAGGTCGAGACGACCACCCGGCGGACACCGAATTCATCGTGAAGCGGCTTCAGCGCCACCACAAGCTGCGCTGTCGAGCAGTTCGGGTTGGCGATGATGTTGCGCCCGCCATTGGCCGGCAGCGCGCGCGCCACAGTGTCGGGATTCACCTCCGGCACGATCAGCGGCACATCGTCATCCATGCGGAAAGCAGAGGAGTTGTCGATCACGATACAGCCTGCCGCGCCGGCCTTCGGCGCGATCTCCTTGGCGGTGGCACCGCCAGCCGAGAACAGCGCGATGTCGGCGTCGGCGAAGTCGAACTTGTCGAGCGTCTGGACAGTCAGCACATCATCCTCGCCGTAGGACACCTCGCGCCCGGCCGAGCGCGAGGAGGCAAGCGCGATCACCTTGTCGGCCGGAAAATTCCGTTCGGCAAGCGTCTGCAGCATTTCGCGTCCAACGGCGCCGGTGGCGCCGGCTACGGCTACTCTGTATCCCATGTCTGTCCTCATCCCCTGCCCCGCCTCAGCCCGCGGGACCAGCCGGTTCCAGTATATGTGGTTTCGGTAAATGCGGCGTTAACGCGCCATCCGGTCCATGGCGTCGATGACCGCCGCCGTCATGCCGTCGGTGCCGGTCTCGGTGCATCCCGGGGTCATGATGTCGCCGGTGCGCGTTGTCTCCAGCGCCTTGTCGACAGCCGCCTCCAGAAGATCGGCTTCCGCGCCCTGGTCGAAGCTGTAGCGAAGCAGCATGGCAAAGCTCATGAACTGCGCCAGCGGGTTGGCGATGCCCTTGCCGGCGATATCCGGGGCGGAGCCGTGGACCGGCTCGTACATCGCCTTGGGAAGACCTGTTTCCGGATCGGGCGCGCCAAGCGATGCCGATGGCAGCATGCCGAGCGAGCCGGTCAGCATCGCCGCGCAGTCGGACAGCAGGTCGCCAAACAGATTGTCGGTGACAATCACGTCGAACTGCTTGGGATTGCGGACAAGCTGCATGGCGCAGTTGTCGGCATACATATGGCCAAGCTCGACACCCTCGCCCTCGGCGGCATGAAGCGCTGTCATCACCTCGCGCCAGAGCACGCCGGAATGCATGACATTGGATTTTTCCACCGACATCAGCCTGCCGTCGCGCTTGCGCGCCAGATCCATGCCGACACGGCCGATCCGCTCGATCTCGGGCGTGGTGTAGGCGTTCGTGTCATAGCCCTTGCGGGTGCCGTCGGCCTGATCCTCGATGCCGCGCGGCTCGGCGAAATAGGAGCCGCCGCACAATTCGCGAAGAATCATGATATCAAGCCCGGAGACGATCTCAGGCTTCAGCGTCGATGCCTCGACAAGCGCCGGAAAGACAATGGCGGGTCGCAGATTGGCGAACAGGTCCATTTCCTTGCGAAGCGCAAGAAGCCCGCGCTCCGGCTTCAGCTCGAAAGCCAGGCTGTCATATTGCGGGCCGCCGACGGCGCCGAACAGAACCGCGTCCGACGCGATTGAATCCGCCAGTGTCTCGTCGGTCAGCGGGGTGCCGTGAACATCATAGGCGGCGCCGCCGACAAGGCCTTCCTGCATGTCGAAATCGATCGACCTGTGCTTCGCGAGCCAGTCGATGATTGTCATGTTGGCCTTCATGATCTCGGTGCCGATGCCGTCGCCGGGCAGCACCATGATTTTACGATTGGACGCCATTCGCCTCTCCCGCCCCTGCCGCATGCCGGTGTGTGGGGCCTGTCAGATTTCTGGTCAGTATGTTGCCTGCATGGCCGGACCCGGGCCTAGAGCCAGGGCTTTTCGGCGCTGCGTGCCGCCTCGAAGCTGTCGATCGACGTGCCCTTCTCCATGGTCAGGCCGATATCGTCCAGCCCCTCAAGAAGGCACTGTTTGCGGAACGGATCGATCTCGAAGCTGATCTCGCCGCCGTTCGGGCGGCGGATCACCTGCGACTCAAGATCGATCGACAGTTCCGGGTTCTCGGTGTCGGCAGCATCCGCCATCAGCGCGTCACGGTCATCTGCCGATACCTTGATCGGAAGGATGCCGTTCTTGAAGCAGTTGTTGTAGAAAATATCGGCGAAACTGGTCGAGATCACACAACGGATGCCGAAGTCGAGAAGCGCCCAGGGGGCGTGCTCGCGGCTCGATCCGCAGCCGAAATTGTCGCCGGCGACGATGATCTGCGCGCCGCGGTACGGATCACGGTTCAGCACGAAATCGGGGATTTCCCTGCCGTCCTGGGTGAAGCGCATCTCGTCGAACAGATTCGCCCCCAGCCCGGACCGCTTGATGGTCTTCAGGAACTGCTTGGGGATGATCATGTCGGTGTCGATATTGAGGATGTTGAGCGGCGCGGCAACGCCGGTCAGCTGATCGAATTTCTGCATGATGCCCTCCTCAGCCCTGGAAGTCGCGGATATCGGTCAGGTGACCGGTCACAGCGGCGGCGGCGGCCATTTCCGGGCTGACAAGATGGGTGCGGCCCCCACGGCCCTGGCGCCCCTCGAAATTGCGGTTCGAGGTCGAGGCGCAGCGCTCGCCCTCGGACAGCTTGTCGGCGTTCATCGCCAGACACATCGAGCAGCCGGGCTCGCGCCATTCGAAGCCGGCGGCGGTGAACACCTTGTCCAGACCCTCGGCCTCGGCCTGTTCCTTGACCAGACCGGAGCCGGGCACCACCATCGCGCGGATACCGTCGGCAACCTTCCTGCCCTCGGCCACCGAGGCGGCGGACCGCAGATCCTCGATGCGGCTGTTCGTGCAGGAGCCGATGAAGACCGTGTCGATCTTCACATCGGTCAGCTTCTGCCCCGGGGTCAGCCCCATATAGTCGATGGCGCGCTGCAGCTTTGCGCGCTTTACCTCGTCCTTTTCCTTTTCCGGATCGGGCACCGATCCGGTGATCGCCAGCGCATCCTCGGGCGAGGTGCCCCAGGTCACGGTCGGCGCGATCTCGGCGGCGGGAAGCACGACCTCGGTGTCATAGCGCGCGCCCTCATCCGACGGCAGCGAGCGCCAATAGGCGACGGCCTTGTCCCAGACCTCGCCCTTCGGGGCCATCGGCTTGCCTTCGAGATAGGCGAATGTCTTCTCGTCCGGCGCGATCATGCCAGCACGCGCGCCAGCCTCGATCGCCATGTTGCAGACCGTCATCCGGCCTTCCACGGACAGGTCGCGGATCGCCGAGCCGGCGAATTCGATAACATGGCCGGTGCCGCCGGCGGTGCCGATCTTGCCGATGATCGCCAGAATGACATCCTTCGCCGTCACGCCGGGGGCAAGATCGCCATCGACAGTAATTCGCATGTTCTTCGCCGGCTGCTGGATCAGCGTCTGGGTGGCCAGAACATGCTCGACCTCGGACGTGCCGATGCCGAAGGCCAGCGCGCCGAAAGCGCCATGCGTCGCGGTATGCGAATCGCCACAGACGATGGTCATGCCGGGCTGCGTGAAGCCCTGTTCCGGTCCGATCACATGGACAATGCCCTGACGGATGTCATTCATCGCGAAAAAGGGAACGCCGAACTCGGCGGCGTTGGTGGCCAGCGCCTCGACCTGGATCCGGGATTCCTCATCCTCGATCCCGGCAGAGCGGTCTGTGGTCGGAACATTGTGGTCGGCAACGGCAAGCGTGCGGTTTGGCGCGCGTACCTTGCGGCCAGCATTGCGAAGGCCTTCGAAGGCCTGCGGGCTGGTGACCTCGTGGACAAGGTGCCTGTCGATATAGATCAGACAGGTACCGTCATCCTGACGATGCACGACATGCGCATCCCAGATCTTGTCAAAAAGGGTCTTTGGCGCCGACATGTGTTCCTCCATAGGG